>JAKONR010000175.1 GCA_022701825.1 Hymenobacteraceae bacterium
TGGGCAACCTCTCGACCGAGTTTCTGGCCTCGCGCCTGACCAACTTCAACAGCCTCACGGCGCAGTCGGACTACTTCCTGGAAAACGCCTCGTTTGCGCGCCTCGAAAACGTGACGGTGGGCTACCAGTTTGGCAGCGTGCTGGGCAAAAACTCGACCCTGAACCTGACGGCCGCCGCCCAAAACCTCTTCTTGCTGACCAAGTACTCGGGCCTCGACCCCGAAATCAGCAGCGGCTACGACAACAACATCTACCCCCGGCCGCGCACGTTCACGCTGGGCCTCACCTACGGTTTCTAAGCGCCTGTATCCCACCTAGCTATGTCGTTTATTTTTCAACGCCCCCTGCGCGCCTTGGCCCTGGCGGCCGGCCTGGGACTGGCCTCGTCGGCCTGCACCAGCCAGCTCGACCAGGTGCCTTCTTACACCGCTAATGCCGAGGTCGTGTACCGCGACCCGGTGCAGATTCAGCAATCCTTGGTGCGCCTCTACGCCACGCTGGCCGTGAGCGGGCAGAGCGGCCCCGACGGCCAGCCCGATATTTCGGGCATCGGCGAGGATTTCAGCCAGTACCTGCGCCAGTACTGGTCGATGCAGGAACTCGCTTCTGATGAAGGTATTATCGCCTGGAACGACGGCAACCTATCCGACATCAGCCGCAACACCTGGAACGCGAACAACGAGTTTATCCGCGCCATCTACGACCGGATTTTCTACCAGATTGGCCTCTGCAACGAGTTCATTCGCCAGACTTCGGACGATAAGCTCGCCAGCCGCGGCATTACCGATAGCAACGTGGCCAATACCATCCGGCAATACCGGGCCGAGGCGCGCTTTTTGCGGGCGCTCAGCTACTGGCACGCGCTGGATATGTTTGGCAATGTGCCCTTTGCCGACGAAACCTCGACGCTGGGCGGTACCCCGCCGCCCCAAACCACGCGGGCCGCGCTGTTTGCCTACATCGAGGGCGAATTGAAAGCCATCGAGCCCGTGCTGGTGCCCGCCCGCACGGCCTACGCCCGTGCCGACCAGGGCGCCTGCCAAACGCTGCTGACCAAGCTCTACCTCAACGCGCAGGTGTATACCGGCACGGCGCGCAATACGGAGGCCGTGACCTACGCTAGCAAAGTGCTGAGCGCCAGCTACTCGCTGGCTTCGGAATACCGCCTGCTATTTCTGGCCGATAACGACGCGACGGCCGCCAACCAGGAGGTGATTTTTACAATACCCTTCGATGGCAACCGCACCCGCACGTTTGGCGGCATGCCCTTCATCCTGCACGCCAGCCTGGGCGGCAGCGTGCCGGCCGCCGACTTTGGCGTGAATGGCGGCTGGTCGGGGCTACGCATCAAGCCCAATATAGTGGACTTGTTTCCGGGCTTTCCGGGCGCTACCTCCGATGCGCGCGCTACCTTCTACACCACCGGCCAAACGCGGACTATCAGCGACTTATTTACTTTTTCGCAGGGCTACCTCGTCACCAAATACAAGAACGTGACCTCGACGGGCCGGCCGGGCTCGTCGGCGCAGGCCAACGGCGGCGATGGCAACTTCGTGGATATCGACTACCCCATGTTCCGGCTGGCCGACGTGAAGCTGATGTACGCCGAAGCCCTGCTGCGCGGTGGCACCGGCGGCACCGCCGGCACCGCCCTCGACCAAGTGAACGACGTGCGCCGCCGCTCCGGTGCCCCAATCTTAGCCACGGTGCAGCTTAGCGACATTCTCGACGAGCGCGGCCGCGAGCTGTACTGGGAGGCGCACCGCCGCACCGACCTCATCCGCTTTGGCCGCTTCGCGACTGGCAATAACTGGCCGCAGAAAGGTGGGCTGGCCACGGGCCGCGACATTGACGCTACCCGCACGCTGTTTCCGATACCGGCGACGGACTTGGCGGCTAATCCTAATCTGAAGCAAAACCCTGGCTACTAGGCAGAGTGCTCGGTATGCGGGTTACCTCACCCCCTAGCCCCCTCTCCTTGGGGAGAGCGGGAACTAGTTCTAGCTCTAGTTCTAAACTTCTACTAGTAAGGCTAATACTAAAACTAGAAACTAGTCCCCCCTCTCCCAAGGAGAGGGGGCTAGGGGGTGAGGTAACCCGCTCGGCGAGCCACGCACCACTCATTTTCCCACCTCCGATGCAACGCTATACCCTTCTACTCACCCTCGTGCTCGCCGGCCTTCTAGGTGCCTGCAAGCGCGATATTGCCGACGTGCAGGCCACGCCCACGGCTGACCTTGGCTTTACGGCCAGCGCTACCACCCTCACGCTGGCCACTGCCAGCCCCACCGATACGGTGCTGCGCTACCGCTGGAACCCGCTGCGCTTCGGCCTTTCGGATGGCAGCGGCTCGGCCGTGCTACCCGTGACCTACACCCTAGAGCTGGCCGCCGTGGGCAATCAGTTTCTGAACGTGACCACCTTCGACGTGGGAGTCGATACCAACCGGCGCGGTTTCACGGCCGGTGAGCTAAATACGCTCTTTACCAGCACGCTGGGCCTGGCCGTGGGTGGCCCCAATACCTATGAAGTGCGCCTGCGGGCCTCCTACGCCAGCAACCAGGGTCTAGTGCGCAGCGCGGCGCTGCCGCTGTCGGTAACTACCTATACCAGCCGGTTTTACGTGTACGGCAATACGCTGGGTGCGCTCTCGGCCACCTCGCCCCAACTCGGCGAGGTAGCGGCCACCCCCGGCCAGTACGAAGGCTACGTGTACCTGCCGGCGGCCACTAATACCATCCGTTTTTCCAACGGCACGACCTACGGCGGTGGGTCGGCACCGGGCTCGCTGACTTCGCCGGGCGCCGACATCAGCCTGGCTGGCCCGCGCATGTACCGCCTGCAAGTGAACCTGACGGCTCGCACCTACGTGGCCACGGCCACCGATTGGGGCATTATTGGGGCGGCCACTACCAATAGCGGGACCGGCTGGAACCAGTCGGTGCCCATGACCTACAACACGACCACCAAGCTCTGGACGGTAACCATGCCGCTGCCCGGCAACAACAGCACCGCCGCCGGCAATGCCGATTTTAAGTTCCGGGCCAACAACGACTGGGCCATCAACCTGGGCAGCAACACCAGCAGCGCGCTGCCGCTGCTCTACGGCGGCGGCAACCTCAGCACCTCCGGCCCGCGCACCTACACCGTGAGCCTCGATTTGAACACGCCTAATAATTACACCTATACCATCCGCTAGCCAGCGCATCCCACCCGTATGTTACTTACCATCAAACGACTGTCTGTGCTGAGCGGCGCGGTGCTAGCGCTGGCGGCCTGCAAGAAAAGCGAGGCTACCGCGCCCATCGTCGGGGCCGATAACGACCCGGCGCAATACGGTACGCCCTTCGCCAATGTGCCCGAGGCCTCCGATGCCGCCGTGTACCAGGTCAATTTTAGCGCTTTTAGCCAGGCGGGCACCCTGCAAGGCGTATTGCCCCGGCTCGACTCGGTAAAGGCGCTGGGCATTAATACCTTGTATTTGATGCCTATCTACCCGATTGGACAGCTCAAGGGCATTGGCTCGCCCTACGCCGTGCGCGACTACCAGGCCGTAAACCCCAGCCTGGGTACCCTCACCGACCTGCGGGCCGTGGTTGATGCGGCCCACGCCAAGGGCATGGCCGTCATCCTCGACTGGGTGGGCAACCACACCGCCTGGGACCACCCCTGGGTGAACGACCACCGCGACTGGTACCAGCAGGATGCCAATGGCACGCTGCGCAACCCGCCCGCCGGCTTCACCGACGTGCTCCAGCTCAACTTTGCCAAGCCCGATATGCGCGCCGCTATGATTGCGGCCATGCGCTACTGGGTGCTGGCGGCCAACGTGGACGGCTACCGCTTCGACTACGCCGATGGGCCTACCTATCAGTTCTTTACCGAGGCCACTACCAGCCTGAAAGCCATCAATGGCCACAAACTGCTGCTGATTGCCGAAGGCAGCCAGCGCGACTATTTCTTCCGTTCGGGCTTCAACCTGCAATACGGCTTCGATTTTTTCAGCATCATGGAAAAGCGGATTTTTGGGGGCCAAAAAAGCGCCAAAATACTGGATTCGCTGAACACGGCCAACTACGCCAGCTACCGCGGCCTGCCGCCCACCAGCCGCATGCTGCGCTACACCTCCAACCACGACGTGAACGTGAGCGACGGCACGCCGCTGGAGCTTTTCGGAGGCAAAGCGGGCTCGCTGGCCGCCTTCGTGGTGGCGGCTTATATGAACGGCACGCCGATGGTGTATAATGGCCAGGAGGTGGGCACGCCCCAGCGGCTGCCCTTCATCCAAGGCCGCCAGGTGATAGACTGGTCGCTGAACCACGATATGGTACTGGCTTACAAGCGTATCCTGCGCTTCCGCAATACCAGTAATGCCGTGCGCAACGGCGCGCTCGCCTCCTACAGCACCGACGACGTGTGCGCGTTTACCAAAACGGCCGACAACGAGCAGGTACTCACGGTCATCAACCTGCGCAACCGTGCCGTGACCTACACCGTGCCCGCCGCGCTGGCCGGCAGCTACCGCAACGGCCTCACCGGGCAGGCGGTGGCCGTGGGCACGCAGGTGAACTTGACGCCTTACCAATATCTGGTGTTGCAGAAGTAACGCCTTGCCAGATAGATTACTACCATAAGTTAGGCTACTACCGTTATGCTGAGCGCAGCGCAGCGGGGTCGAAGCATCTTGGCCGCTTCATCCAAACCGTTCAACGGTGCAGTAGAGCTGCTTCGACTCCGCTGCGCTGCGCTCAGCATGACGGTCTTTGGCTTGACGATTCATATAGACAGCCATAATAATGTCTTTTCCTTTTCCCAAAACCTGGCTGGCGGCTACGCTGGCGCTGGGCGCTTCTTTGCCCGCCCGCGCCCAAACGCCGGCTGATTTCACCCCAGCCTGGAGCAAGGGCGTGGTATGGTACCAGATTTTTCCCGAGCGCTTTCGCAACGGCGACCCGAGCAACGACCCCAAGGCCAGCGACCAGATGGGCGCGTACCCGTTCAACGACTCGTCGGCGTTTCAGATTCACCCCTGGGGCAGCGACTGGTACCAGCTGCAGCCCTACGAGCAGCAAAACGGCCGCAACGTGGGCTACAATATTCAGCGCCGCCGCTACGGCGGCGACTTGCAGGGCATCCTCGATAAGCTAGATTACTTGCAGACACTGGGCGTGAATGCGTTGTACTTGACGCCCATTTTCTGGTCGCCGTCCTCACACAAGTACGACGCGCTGTGCTACCACCACGTTGACCCCACGTTTGGGCCCGACCCGGCGGGCGATAAAAAGCTGATGGCCACCGAGACCCCCCTGAAAATGGAAACCTGGGTGTGGACCAAAGCCGACCTGCTGGCCCTCAAGCTCATCGACGAGGTGCACAAGCGCAAGATGCACATCATCTTCGACGGCGTATTCAACCACTTGGGGGCCAAAAGCTTCGCGTTTCAGGATGTCGAGAAAAACCAGCAGGCCTCGCCCTACGCCGACTGGTTTATGATAAAAAGCTGGCGCGATGCGCAGAAGGGTACCAAGTTTGACTACAACGGCTGGTTTGGAGTGAAGACGCTGCCCGAGCTGAAAGAGGACAGCACCGGCATCGTGGCTGGGCCCAAGCAGTACATTTTCAACGCTACCCAGCGCTGGATGAACCCGATGGGCAAAGGCGCCGCCCACGGCATCGACGGCTGGCGCCTCGACGTGGCCTACGACGTGGGGCACCCCTTCTGGAAAAGCTGGCGCCAGTGGGTGCGCACCCTCAACCCGCAGGCCTACATGACGGCCGAGCTGGTATACCCCATCGAGAAAACCCGGCCCTACCTGCGCGGCGACGAGTTCGACGCCACCATGAACTACAATTTCACCTTCGCGGTGCACGACTTCTTTGTGCAGGAGAAGACAGCGGCCACCGTCACGCAGTTTGATAAACAGCTGCGTGACTTGCGCGAAGCCTTCGGCCCCGGCGTGGCCCTGAACATGCAAAACCTGGTGGACAGCCACGATGCCACCCGCATTGCCAGCGCTGTAGCCAACCCCGATGGCAAGAAAATGGCCGATTGGGGCAACTACTTCAACTGGAGCCAAAAAGGCAACAACCCCAGCTACAACGCCCGCAAGCCCACGCCCGAGCAGCAGAAAATGCAGAAGCTGATTGCCGCCTTTCAGCTACTCTACTTGGGCTCGCCCATGCTATTCTACGGCGACGAGGCCGGCCTGTGGGGTGGCAACGACCCCGACTGCCGCAAGCCCATGTTGTGGGCCGGTCAGCCATACGCGCCCGAAACCCACAACCCCGACCAAAGCCAGCACGCCCCCGACGCGGTGGGCTTCGACCCGAGCTTGTTTGCTTGGTACCAGAAGTTTATCGGCCTGCGCCAGCGCTCAGCGGCCCTCCGGCTGGGCAGCTACACCACCGTGGCCACCGACGATGCCCGGCAGCTCTACGCCTTCCGCCGCACCCTCGGCAAGGAAGACGTGCTGGTGGTTCTCAACCGGGGTAGCCAGCCAGCCACGTTCACGCACGCGGTGCTAGCCAGCCGCCAGTACCGCGATGCCTTTACCCAGGCCGCCGTGGCCAAAGTGACCGTGCCAGCCCGCGACGTGGTAGTGCTGCGCGCGCAGTAAGCCGGCACGATAAAAATAGGCTTCTGTCATTGCGAGCGCAGCGAAGCAACCGCACCCGAATGGAACCCGGCGAGCGCCCTGAATAAGTGCGATTGCTTTGCTACGCTCGCAATGACGAACGCTTTCTCAGCTATTAACTCACCCTTTTCCCACCCACTATGTCCTTTTTCTCTACTCCAAAAGCCGCCTGGCGGCTAACCAGACTGGCCGTTGCCCTACTAGGCCTGAGCAATGCGGCGTCGGCCCAAACCCGCGTGCTGTTCGTGGGCAACAGCTTCACGCACGGCCAGTTTACGCCGGTGCTGTACTACAACTCGGCGGCGGTGACGGACCTGAACTATGGCCTGCCGGCCACCGACCCGCGTGCTCACGACGCGGGCATGCCCAATGCGTTTGGCGGCGTGCCCGGCATTTTCAAGAAATTCACCACCCAGGCCGGGCTCAATTATGACGTGCAGATTGAGGCCGTGAGCGGCAAGTCGCTACAGTTTCATTATACCAGCGCCTTGGCGGCGATAGCCCAGCCGGGCTGGGACAAAGTGGTGCTGCAAGAGCAAAGCACCCGGCCCGTGCCTGATGCCCGCGGCGGCAACCGCAGCGCCTTTTACACGGCCGCCACGCAACTCGAGCAGGCCATTCACACGGCCAGCCCGGCCGCGCAGGTGTACCTCTACGCCACCTGGGCGCGGGCCGATTTTACGTATCCCAGCGGCCAGTCGTACTCGGGCTTCCCCATCGACACGATGACGCAGGACCTGCACAACGGCTACTACCGGCAGTTTTTTGCTAACAGCCGCTACGCGGGCGTGGCCCCGGTGGGCGATGCCTGGCTGAATGCCATTACCACTAACGTGGCCATGCGCAACCCTTATACACCCGACCCGAGCAAGGTTAACCTGTGGGCGGTCGATAATGTGCACCCGAGCATCACGGGCAGCTACCTCAGCGCGTTGGTGCTGTTTTATAAGCTTACCGGCACCGACCCGCGCACGCTGGGCGGCACCGAGCAGGCGGCGGCGGCGCTGGGCATCACCCCCGCGCAGGCCGTGGCCTTGCAGCAGGTGGCTTATAACCAAGTAAATGTGGTAGTGCCGGCCCCGGCGGGCACGGCGGCTGCCTTCACGCCCGGCAACGTGGCCGTGGTGCGGGTGGGCGATGGTTCGGCCACGCTCACCACCGCCGCCACCGCCGAGTTTGTGGACGAGTACACGCTCAGCGGCACCCGGGTGCAGTCCATTGCGATGCCCACGGCCGACAACGGCAATGTGCGCGCCTTCACCAACAGCGGTACCGCCACCTCCGACAACCTCACGCGCTCGGCCGACGGCCGCTATCTGCTGCTGACCGGCTACAACGCCGTGCCCGGCACGGCCGGCATCGTAACCAGCACCAACAGCGGCACCACCAACAACCGCCTGGTGGCGCGCATCGGGGCCGATGGCAGCGTAGACACCAATACCCGCATTAATGACGCCTTTTCAGGCTCCAATATCCGCTCGGCGGTGAGCACCGACGGCAGCGCGTTCTACGTGTCGGGCGGCAACAGCGGCATCCGCTACGTGCCTTTCGGCAACACCGGGGCCACCACGGCGCTGAGCACCGGCTCGGTGGTGAACTTCCGCATTCTGGGCATTGCGGGCGGCAACCTGTATGCGTCCTCGGCTATCGGCACCAATTTTGGCCTAAACCAGATTGGTACCGGCTTGCCCACGGCGGCCGGCGCGGCCGTGGCGCTGCTGCCGGGCTTCGCGGCGGCCAGCGGCCCCAGCGCCTATGGCTTCTACTTCGCCGACCTCAGCGCCACCGTGCCCGGCCTCGACGTGGTGTATATAGCCGACGACAACGCTACCGGCGGCATCCAAAAATGGAGCCTCGTGAACGGCATTTGGACGCTGAATGGCACTATCGGCGGCTCGGCCACCGCCCTGCTGCGCGGCCTCACTGGCAGCCGCACGGGCGCGGTGGTGCAGCTGGTAGCCAGCGGCGGCGGCGGCCTCTACGCCGTGGCCGACCAAGCGGGCTACAATGCCGCGCCCAGCACGGCTACGCTGCCCGCGCCCTTCGTGGCGCTGCCCGCTAATACGTCTTTCCGGGGCGTGGCTTTCACGCCAGCAGCTACGGCGCTGGCCAGCACCGCGCCGGTGGCTGCCGCTGAGGTAAGCGTGTTTCCGAACCCCGCCGCCGACCAGCTTTTGGTGCAGCTCGGTGGCCCGGCCAGCCCCGTGCGCGCCACGCTGCTCAATGCGCTGGGCCAGGTCGTAGCCGAGCAGCAAAGCATGGGCAATCAGCTCACCTTCAATATTTCTGGCGTAGCTAATGGCGTATATCTGCTGCGCCTGCAAACGGCGGCCGGCGTGAGCACGCGCCGGGTAGAAGTGCGTCGATAGCCCTAAAAGGCGGCGGGCTGCTACGGGGCCATCTACTCAAAAGTAGATGGCCCCGTAGCAGCCCGCCGCCTTTTTATAGTCCGCCTAGCAACCTAGTTTTTGCCCTAGACTTGCATTTTCTACAATAAGTTAACTACTGCATCTGATTCAATTACCTCACTTTTGCCGCTGCCACTCCGCAGCTTGGGCTAGCCGCCGTAGCTACGCTTCGGTAGCCGCCGCGGCCTTAGGCTTTTTGTAGAGCGGCACGGTGCTGCACGGCTCGCCGTACATGATACTGGCGGCCACTGGCAGCAGCCGCTGCATGATGGCGACGTAGGCAAACGTGGGCACCGGCTTATCGCCGCAGCCTTTTACTACCAGCTTGGCATCTTGATACTCAGCGGGATTAATGCCGGCAATGGCTTCCTCAAATAATGACTGCTCCAGCGCCCCGAGGTCGCCGAAAACGTAGCGGTGGGCGTGGCCTTGCAGCTTGCTGGCAAGCAGCATGTAGGCCCAGGTGGGCACGATGGCATCGGCCGAGCAGATAATGGCCACGTTTTGGCCGTAGTACTGCGTCCAGTCGTGGGTTTTCACGAACTCGCGGAAGTCCTTTTCGCGCAGCATCAGGCCGTGGAAAAGATTGTCCTTGATATCGTATACCACCCGGTCGCCGGGGTGAATGTATTCCTCCAGGTTGAGGGTAACGAGGCCGCTGGCGGCCACGCGGTTTACAAAAAGCGGCTCCATAATTTTAGTGCTTGGTGCTTGGTGCCTAGTGCCTGGGCCAGATTTTTAGTCTAGGTACCAAGCACTAGCAACTAAGCACTACGTGGGGTGGTCGTATAAACTTCCTTCAAATAAAACGGCTCGTAATAAGCCACATCCTGAAACTCCTGGCGCTGATAGGCACCTAGGGCCAGTTCGCCTACGCTCACGGCCGAGGGCTGCACATCGGCCAAAAAGGCGGCATTTGGGTTAGCGCTTACCAAGGGCTGAAACTTAGCGGCGCCCGACCCAAAGAATAACACCGCGTGGTGGGCTAATTGTTCGGCCCAGGCCTCGGGCGTGAGGATGAGCGGCGCGGGCGCGGCCAGTTCGTGGCCATCGGCGCGGTAGAGGGCCGTGTACACTTCCTGCCGCCGGGCATCAAGCATGGGCGCGTAGTGATAGGCCTCGGCGCGGGGCGTGCGGGTGGCTACCTGCCGGGCCAGCGCGGGCAGCGTGCCCACCGCAATCAGTGGAATATCAAGTGCAAAGCACAAGCCCTTCGCCGCCGCCGCCCCAATGCGCAGGCCGGTGTACGAGCCAGGGCCGTCGCTCACGGCCACGGCCGTGAGGTCGCGCAGCGTGCGGCCGGTATTGGCCAAAAGCTGTTCGATTAAGACGGTGAGGTGCGTGGAATGTGATTTTTCTAGCCGCAATTCGGATTGGCCTAGCAGGCGGCCGTTTTCGGTATCATGCAGCGCTACCGAGCAAATCGGCGACGAGGTTTCGAGGGAGAGTATTAATTCCATTCTGTATGCTACCTATCCAATTCAGAAAAAGGAATTCTTACCGCTTCATCTACAACAGCGTAAGCTATACCTTGAGACTGTAAAAACGAGGTTATGTTTTCTAAATAATTATGCTGCTTTGGCTTAACTAATCTACCTATGTGCTCCACTACGACAGGGTTGATTTCAAGCCATTCCACTTCGCGAAAAGGCCAAGGGCCAACCAATTCAATATACCCTCTTACTGGCAGACCAATACCTCCGGCCCACGCCTCTGGTAATTTATATGCTTCATGCTTGAGCCTTACTCTACAATGTAGTTGCCGCAAGAAATCAGCCAGCGCTTCTAGCTTATTCATTCAACAAAAATAAAGCAGGCACCTTGCGGTACCTGCTTCGTTATTTCTGACACTGCTATTTCCTACTTCACGCCCGCCGACTTGCGGGCGCTGGCGGCTTGGCCGCCCGGCTTTAGCAGCGCGGCGTAGCGATTGGGGTCGTTGAGGACGGCCACGGCGGCCTGGATATTGGGGTCATCGTCGAAGCTGGCTTCGGTGCGGCCTTTTTCGTAGTAGTAGCGCGACACGATTTCCGATTCGAGGATTTCCTTGATTTCGGGCTTGAAGCGCTGCAAGTCGTTGGCTTTGTTGACGGTAACTTTCTTTTTGATGGCGTCGAGCTCTAGCTTCACGTCGTCGTAGTGCTTTTCCTCTTTCACCTTTTTGGTGAGGTCAGTGAGGGAGCGCTCGGCGTCGGTGCTGTAGGCGATGCTCTTGTTTTGGAGGTAGGCCACGAACTTCTGGTAGTCGGCATCCGAGAGCTTGAACTGCTTGGCCGGGGCGATGGTGGCGTGCTCGGAGCGGTAACGGGTGGCGTAGTCGAAGAGGTAGCTTTTTTGGATGAGCACGCGGGTGATGTCCGCGATTTCGCGGTCCTGCACGTCGATGTCGGGGGCCACGCCACCGCCGTCGTACACCACGCGGCCGGCCTGGGTTTTGAAAGCCGTGCGCAGCGAATCGGGGAATTTGGTGAGCGCGCCATCCTCGCCGCGGTGCGAGTAGTCGATTTCCTGAATGCAACGGCCGCTGGGAATGTAGTACTTAGCGGTCGTCACCTTTAGCTGCGAGTTGTAGCTGAGCGGGCGCGTGGCTTGCACGAGGCCCTTGCCAAAAGTGCGCTCGCCCACGAGCACGGCGCGGTCGTAGTCTTGCAGCACGCCCGACACGATTTCGGAGGCCGAGGCTGAGCGGTTGCTCGTGATGATGGCAATGGGAATCTGGGTATCGAGCGGCACGTCGAGCGCCTTATATGTTTTATTCCACTCGGTTACTTTGCCCTTGGTGCTTACTACGTCTAACCCTTTGTCCACAAAGAGGTTGGAGATATTCACCGCCTCATTGAGCAGGCCACCGGGGTTGTCGCGGATGTCAAAAATCAGCTTTTTGGCGCCTTGTTCCTTGAGCTTGGCCACGGCGTTGCGCACCTCGCGGCCGGCATCCACGGTGAAGCCGCCGAGCTGGAAATAGCCGATATCCGAGGTCAGCATCCCGTAATACGGCACG
>JAKONR010000189.1 GCA_022701825.1 Hymenobacteraceae bacterium
GACGCCGCCGAAGCCGACCGCCTCGCCACCGAGGCCCTGCTCAAAAAAGCCGAAAACGAAGCCCACGCCACCCGCTCGGCCCAAGACCAAGCCAAGTTTGAGCAGTCGGCCGCCCAGCTCGACCAGAGCGTGCAGACGCTGAAAAGCACCATCAGCCAGTGGGAAAACGAGCTGAAAACCCTGAAAGCCCGCGTGACGGTGAGTACTGCCACCGCCACCATTAACAAGCAATTGGCCCAGCTCGACTCGTCGGGCACAGTAGCCTTATTGGAGCGCATGAAGGAAAAAGTAGCCGTGCAAGAAGCCCTAGGCGAGGCGTACGGCGAGATTGCGCAGGAAAGCAAAAGCATTGACGCCGAGATTGATAAAGCCATCGGCAAAGCAGGCGCGGGGAAAGCGGGGGAGGACCTGGCGGCGCTGAAAGCGAAGCTGGGGCTGGCGGAATAACGTGGTACCCCACCCCCGGCCCCTCCCCTCCGGGAGAGGGGAGCCAACCGCGAGCAGACATCATTTGACAATAGGCTCCCCCTCTCCCGGAGGGGAGGGGGTCGGGGGGTGGGGTCCACGAACCATCTGTAATATAATCGCAACGCCACCGATAAACCCTCGCGTATGACCGACCTGTTCCGCGCTGCCGTGCTGCCGCCCAACCTACCCGCAACCGCGCTGCTGGTGTTCGTGCTGCTGTACTGGCTTACGGTAATTGTGGGGCTGCTCGATTTCAAAACCATTGACCTGCACGTAGATGCCCACGATGGCGCCCACCTGCACGGCGCCGATTCGGAGTGGCTAAATGGGGCGCTGGCTTTTTTCAATCTCGGCCGCATTCCGGTGATGGTGTTTGTGAGCTTCGTGGCCCTGCCGCTGTGGGTGGGCAGCATTTTGGCCAACTACTACACTGGCAATACCGCGCTGCTGCCGGGGCTCTTGTATCTGCTGCCGCTGTTTGTCGGCAGCATTTTCCTGGCGAAGTTTCTCACGCTGCCTTTCGTGAAGCTCTTTACGGCCCTCGAAAAAGACCACGACAGCGGGGCCGTGGCCCTCGGCAGAGTGTGCACCGTGCTGCTGCCAGCCACCGCCGACCACCTAGGGCAAGCCTCGGTGCGCATCGACGGGGCCCCGCTGATGCTCAATGTGCGGGCGCTAGGCGTTCCTATCGGCAAGGGCGAGACGGCCCTGATTATCGATTACGACAGCCAGCGCCGCTGCTACCTCATCGAAGCCTACGCCGCATCGTAGCTTTACCGTTCAGTAAAATAGAATCCTATTCTTCATCTCTACTTTCTTAGTATGGTTGCGCAACTCTCCTGGGCCGTTTTAGTCGTGCTCAGCTTCTTACTTATTGGGTTCATTGCCATCGTGGCGCGCATGTACCAAAAGGCCGTGCAGGGCGAGGCCCTGGTGCGCACCGGCATGGGCGATACCAAGGTGTCCTTCTCCGGCATCCTCATCGTGCCGGTGCTGCACAAGCTGGAAGTGATGGATATTAAGCTGAAAACCATTATTATTGCCCGCTCCGGTGCCGAAGGATTGGTGTGCAAAGACAACCTGCGAGCCGACGTCAAAGTAAATTTCTTTGTGCGGGTCAATAAAACGCACGACGATGTGGTGAACGTGGCGCAGAGCATCGGCGCGCACCGCGCCTCCGACCCGGCCGCCCTCGAAGCGCTGTTCGACGCTAAATTCTCAGAGGCCCTGAAAACCGTGGGAAAGCACTTTGATTTCATCGAATTGTACAACTCGCGTGAGCAGTTCAAGCAGGAGATTCTGCGCATTATTGGCACTGACCTCAACGGCTACGTGCTCGACGACTGCGCCATCGACTACCTAGAGCAGACCCCGCTGCACGCCCTCAACCAGGATAATATTCTAGACGCGGAGGGCATCAAAAAAATCATCGCCCTGACCTCGCAGCAGAAAATCCAGGCCAACCAGATTCAGCGCGACCAGCAGAAGACAATCAAAAAGCAGGATGTGGAGGCGCAGGAAACCATCTTGCAGCTCGAAAAGCAGCTTACCGAAAACCAGGAAAAGCAGCTGCGCGAAATTGCCAGCATCCGGGCCCGCGAGGCCGCCGAAACCGAGAAGGTGCGTCAGGAAGAGCGTCTGAAAGGGGAGAAGGCCCGCATCATCACGGAGGAAGAAGTGAAGGTGGCCGAGCAAAACCGCGACCGCCAAATCCTGGTGGCCGAGCGCAGCAAAGAGCGCACCGACGCCATCGAAACCGAGCGTGTGGCTCAGGCCAAAGCTCTCGAAGCCAACGAGCGCGAGCGCATTGTGGCGCTAGCCCAGATTGAGAAGGAAAAGGCGCTGGAAGAAGAGCGCAAGAACATTCAGGTGATTATCCGCGAGCGCATTACGGTAGAGAAAGCGACCGTGCAGGAGGAAGAGCGCATCAAGGACACCCGCGCCCAGGCGCAGGCCGACCGCGAAAAACTGGTGGCTCTGACTGCCGCCCAAAAGGCCAACGAAACCAGCACCATCACCTTCGTGGGCAACGCCGAGATGGAGAAACAGGCGGCCGAGTTCCGCGCCAAGCAACTCCTGATTGATGCGGAAGGCGAGCGCGCTGCCGCCGACCACCGTGCCCAGGCCATGCGCGTCTTGGCCGAAGCCGAGGCCAGCAAAGCCGCCGCCGTGGGCCTCGCCGAGGCGCAGGTAATGCAAGCCAAAGCCACTGCCCGCCAGAAAGAAGGCGAAACCCACGCGGCCGTTATGCAGCTCACCTCGTCGGCCGAGGCCCAGGCCATCCAGGTAAAGGCTACCGCCCAGGCCGAAGCCGACGAGAAAATCGGCATCGTGGCTGCGAAGGTCAACCGCGAAAAAGGCCTCGCCGAAGCCGGCGTGGTAGAAGCCCGCGCCGCCGCCGACCAGAAACGCGGCCTAGCCGAAGCCGCTGTGAACGAGCAGAAATTTGCAGTTGAAGCCAAGGGTATTGAGGCCAAGGCCGATGCTATGAAAAAGCTCGATGGCGTGGGCAAAGACCACGAAGAATTCAAGCTGCGTTTGGACAAAGAGAAGTCAGTGGAACTGGCTCAAATCAGCATTCAAAAAGACATCGCAGCCTCGCAGGCCGACGTTATCGGCTCGGCCCTACGCGCCGCTAAAATCGACATCGTGGGCGGCGAAACCATGTTCTTCGACCAGATTATTGGCTCCATCACAAAGGGCAAATCCATTGACCGCGCCGTGCATAATAGCGAGGTGCTGAGCACGGTAAAAGACGCCTTTTTTGACCATAACGGCGGCGGTGATTTCAAAACCAACCTGCGCAAATTCGTCAACCAGTTTGGGGTAAGCAGCGAGGAAATGCGCAACCTAAGCGTATCGGCGCTATTGCTGCAACTGATGAATAAGGCGGGCGACGAGAAGACGCGGAGCACGATTTCTCAATTGTCGAGTACGGCCGCGGCGCTCGGGATAGGGGATAAGCTGGTGAAGACGATTGATTTGAAGTAAGGCTCGCCAGCCGGGGAACCTCACCCCCTAGCCCCCTCTCCAAAAAAGAGGGGGAACTAGTTTCTAGTTCTAGGCTAGTTTTTAGAATTAGTCCCCCCTCTTTTTTGGAGAGGGGGCTAGGGGGTGAGGTTCGCGTCAGAGGACGCCACCACGCGTGGCGCCTCACCCCTAGCCCCTCTCCGAAAAGGATAGGGGACTAGCCCTAGTTTTAGTCCGCATTATCTATTCTATTTTACACCCACTAGCT
>JAKONR010000206.1 GCA_022701825.1 Hymenobacteraceae bacterium
TCGACGTGCTTCTTAATGTTGGGCAGGATGGGCTCGATGCCCACGGCGCACTTGTCGTTGAAGGCCACGCACACGTCGCCGATGAGGCGGGCCGAGTGCAGGAAGTTGTAAATCATGACCGGCTTGAACACGTTCAGCTCGAAGTGGCCCAGCGAGCCGCCCACCGTGATGGCCACGTCGTTGCCCATCACCTGGGCCGACACCATGGTCATGGCCTCGCACTGCGTGGGGTTTACCTTGCCCGGCATGATGCTGCTACCGGGCTCATTATCCGGGATATGAATCTCGCCGATGCCAGCGCGGGGGCCGCTGCTCAGCATCCGAATGTCGTTGGCGATTTTCATCAGGCTCACGGCCACGGTCTTGAGCGCACCGTGGCTTTCCACGATGGCGTCGTGGGCGGCCAGGGCCTCAAACTTGTTTTCGGCCGTGATAAAGGGCAGGCCCGTGAGCTCGGCAATGTACTTGGCCACGTTCTCGGAGTAGCCGGCGGGCGTGTTGATGCCCGTGCCCACGGCGGTGCCGCCGAGCGCCAGCTCGCTCAGGTGCGGCAGCGTGTTTTTAATGGCGCGCAGGCCGTGGTCGAGCTGCGATACGTAGCCCGAAAACTCCTGGCCCAGCGTGAGCGGCGTGGCATCCATGAAGTGGGTCCGGCCGATTTTCACCACGTTTTTGAAGTCTTCCGACTTCTTCTTCAGCGTGTCGCGCAGCTTCTCGATGCCCGGAATCGTGGTTTCGACCAAGATTTTGTAGGCCGCGATGTGCATGGCCGTCGGGAAGGTATCGTTGCTGCTCTGCGACTTGTTCACGTCGTCGTTCGGGGCCAAAAACTTCTTCTCGTCGCTTAGCTGGCCGCCGTGCAGCACGTGGCCGCGGTAGGCAATCACCTCATTCACGTTCATGTTGCTCTGCGTGCCCGAGCCCGTTTGCCACACTACCAGCGGGAAAGCATCGGCAAGCTTGCCGGCCAAAATCTCGTCGGCTACTTGGCCGATGAGGTCGGCTTTTTCGGCATCGAGCACGCCCGCGTCGCGGTTGGTGAGGGCAGCGGCTTTTTTCAAATAGGCGAAGGCTTTGATGATTTCCTTCGGCATCTTATTGATGTCCTGCGCAATAGGAAAGTTCTCGATGCTGCGCTGGGTTTGGGCGCCCCAGTAGGCGTCGGCGGGCACTTGCACCTGGCCCATGGTGTCTTTTTCGGTGCGGAACTGGCTCATGTTGAAAGGGTATGAGGGAGTGAGGGTAGGCGGGTAGGAGGGTTTTGGGGCCGCCGCCGCCCTGCCAAAGTCAAGGAAGTACAGCCCGTTGATGGGGGCAAAAGTAAGGCCGCTGCCCAACGCCCGGCAGCCATCTGCCGGCCCGGCTCGTAAAGGTCCTTACCCAACACCCTCCAAACCGCTTACCCCCATACCCACAACCATGACCGAGCCCACCCCCGCCCCCCACACCGAGCCGCCCGTACCCGTGCAGGGCGACGGCGTGCCCGACTACAGCCACCTCGAAATTCACACCGAATCGGACCTGCCCACGCCCGACAAAGCCGGCGGCAGCGCTACCGAGCCCGAAAGCGGCGGCGGCTACAGCGGCTAGCCAACGGTTTTTTTAACCGCGGAAGGCGCGGAAGGCTGCGGATGCTCAGCTTCCGCGATTCTCCGCGCAGCCTTCCGCGCCTTCCGCGGTTAAAATATAGTAGCTTAGCGCTATGCCCTTCGCCCGCTACCTACTGCTGCTGATTGCCGCCCTGCCCGCCTGCCAGCCGGCCGCTACTACCGCCCCGGCCGCCGCGCCCAGCGCCTACTTCCCCGCCCCCGAAACCGGCGTGAAAACGGGCGGCGTGCAGGTGATTCCGATAACGACGCCCAAGGGCACGTTCCGTGTCTGGACCAAGCGCTTTGGTAATAATCCGAAAACTAAAATATTGCTGCTCAACGGTGGACCGGGCGCCACGCACGAGTATTTCGAGTGCCTGGAGAGCTTTTTGCCGCAGGAAGGTATTGAGTTTATTTACTACGACCAGCTCGGCTGCGGCAACTCCGACAACCCCCGCGACACCGCCATGTGGAGCCTGCCGCGCTACGTGGAGGAGGTCGAGCAGGTGCGCCAAGCCCTGAACCTGGGCAAAGACAACTTCTACCTGCTGGGCCACTCCTGGGGCGGCATTTTGGCGGCCGAGTACGCTTTTAAGTATCAGCAAAACCTCAAAGGCCTCATCATTTCGAACATGATGATGAGTATTCCCGCCTATAACAAGTACGCCGCCGAGGTATTAGCCCCGCAGCTCAAGCCGGAGGTGCTGGCCGAAATCAGGCAGCTAGAGGCACGCAAGGACTTTGATAACCCGCGCTACATGGCGCTGCTCGAGCCTAATTTCTACGCCGAGCACCTGTGCCGCCTGCCCCAACTGCCCGAACCCATGACGCGCGCCTTGGGCAAAACCAATCGCTCGCTCTACGTGACTATGCAAGGCCCCAGCGAGTTTGGGGCCAGCGGCAAGCTCGTGAACTGGGACCGCACCAAAGACCTGCCTCAGCTCACGATTCCGGTGCTCAGCATCGGCGGCAAGCACGACACCATGGACCCGGCGCACATGGAATGGATTGCCACCCAGGTCAAAAACGGCAACTCGCTCATCTGCCCCAAAGGCAGCCACATGGCCATGTACGACGACCAGCAAGTCTACATGACGGGGCTTGTCAAGTATTTGAAATCGGTGGAAGACGGCTCTTTTAAGCCAGGGGCCAAATTGTGAAGAAGTGAATTGGTGAAGAAGCACCGCAACCACCAATTCACTCATTTACCAACTCAAAACGGCACCGCAATGTCAATCTCCAGCGGGGCGCGCTTGCCGCCGCTGATGCCCGGCACCCAGCCCGGCCCGTCGCACACGAGGCGCTGGGCTTCTTCGTCATAGTCGGCGCGCAGGCCGCGCAGTACTTTGGTTTGCTGAATTTTGCCATCGGCTCCAATAGTAATGCGCAGCTGCACCGTGCCCGAAAGCGACTGCTCGCCCGCTTCGGGCTTAAACTCGGTGGCGTCGCGCCGCAGCTTTTCGCGCAGGGCCGAAAAGCCGCCCAGCGGGGCCGGGGGCACCCTGGGCGCGGCGGGCATCCGGGCCAATGGTGCCGCGTAGTTTTCGACCCGCTTGCGCGCGGCCATGCCCGCCAGCCGCCCGGCTAAGTCGGAAGAATCGGCAGCCGCCGTTGCTGGCGCGGGCGCAGTAGCCAGCGGCGCGCTGCCCGCAGTAGGCACCATTTCGGTGGCCATCGTGCGCAAGGCGGTAGTGTCAGCTATCACAAGCCCTTGATAATCATCTGAATATGGTGGAAGCGGCGCGCTAGCCGACGACCGGCGGACATGGCTGGCTGGTGCGGCGCTAGCCAGCGGCCCTGCTGCTGCCTGGCGTGCGCTGCTAGCCCGCTTGGTACTGGCAAGCGACCTAGCTGCCGGGGCCGCTGCGGTGGCGGGAGCCTCGGCCACGGGCGGTACCGGGGCGGGCGGGGTTGCGGCGGGTTTTGGGGTAGTAGGCGCGATTTCGGTAGCTACTTCGGTGGCTGCGGTAGCTACGGTGGCGAGGCGGCGCTGCTGCCAGGCCCACCAGCCGCCGGCCACCAGGCCCAGCAGCAGGGCGGCGGCGGCGGCTAGCTGCGGAATTAGCCAGCGGTTGCGGCGCTCCTCGCGGTCGTGGCGGGCGGGGGCCGCCTGCTGCTGCACGCGCTGGCGCAGGCGCTGCTGAAGCTGGGCCAGGGCTTGGTCGGTGGTAGCGGGCGGCGTTTGCTGCAAGCCAGCCAAAACATCGGCGCAGCGCGGGCAGGCCAGCGTGTGCGCCTCTACGCGGTGCTGGGCGGCCGGGGCCAGCGTGCCCGCCGCGTACTGGCGCAACAAGCCCATGGGCAGGTGCGGGCCGGCCGGGGCAGTAGCGTTCAACAGCGGGTTGGTGGGCAGCATTTCGTTGGGTTATGACTTAAAACCAGAAAGTAGCAAGTGAGAAGGTCGGCGCTTTTTATTCCTCATTTTTCATCCTCAGCTCTTTGTGTAGGGTGCGCTTGAGCATCCGGCGGCCATTTTGGAGGTGGCTTTTTACCAGGTTCAGCGCCAGGCCGGTGGCGGCCACTACCTCCTGATACGACTTTTCTTCTAAATAAAACAGTTCGAGGCAGCGGCGCTGCTCGGGTGGTAGCTGGGTCAGGGCCAGCTCCAGGGCTTGCAGGTCGGCTTCGTGCTGCCGGGTTTCTTCGGCTTCCTCAGCGGCATTAGGCAGATGCCGGGCGGCGGCGGTTTCCACATCAGCGGCGTCGGGCAACAGCAGCAGGGGGCCGCCGCTGGCGGTGCCACGCTGGCGGGCGCGCAGCTCCATGAGGCAATGGTTGCGGGCCGTGGCATACAGCCAGGCCCCAAAATTGTCGGGGATATGCGTGCGTAGCTTCACCACCAAGTGCTCAAACAGCTGCATGGTAGCGTCTTGGGCATCCTCGTCGGGCGGGGCCAGGTAGCGGCGGCACACCGCAAATACCTCGGGCAGGTGCCGCTCGTAGAGCGTGCCCAGGTCGGCCACGTCGCCGCCCTGGCGGTAGCGGGCCAGCACCTCCTGGTCGGAGAGGGCTACGGACGAGACGACGGTGGCGCGGCGGCGAAACAACACGGCGGCAAGGTACGGGTGGGCGCGAACACCCGCTACCTGCCACCGGCAGGATGCCGGGCGGGCTCGAAATGCACACGGCCCGGCCCCAAAAAAGGAGCCCCGGCCCGCAACGCGGGTCGGGGCTCCTTTCCAATCGCTTAGCTCTTGGCCTGCATCAGTCAAGTGCCGTGTAGCAGAGCAAGAGCAGGCGCAACCTACTGCTTGGCAGCCGCCTTCATGTTCTCCTTGGTTTCGCGGGCCGATTTGGCAGCAGCGTCGCCCATGGCGTCCATTTTGTTGCCGGCAGCTTCCATTTTGGCGTCCATTTTGGCACCAGCTTCCTGGGCGTTGGCTTGGGCTTTGTCGGCAGCGGCGTCGATTTTGTTGCCGGCGGCGTCCAGCTTAGCGTCGATTTTGTTGCCAGCGGCATCCATTTTGGCTTCGGCTTTGTCGCCGGCCGCTTCCATTTTGTCGCCTACTTGCTCGGCGCTGGGGGTAGTTACCTCAGTGGTCGTGGTGGTGCTGCCATCGGCGTTTTTGGTGGTGTCGGTGTCGGTCGAGCAGGCACCGAGGCTCAGGCTGAGAGTAGCGGCGGCGAGCAGGGTTTTAAGCGAAGTAGTCATGGGGGAAAGGGGTTGGGGAAAGTGAAACAGCACTGCTTAATGAAGGCTTGCTGTGAAAGGTAACCTTTGGGGACTGGTAGGCGCACCAACTTTTTTGCTCCCTATAAGTATAGACGGGTTATACCTTGATTCGTCTTTCACTTTCCCATGGATTCTACCGCCTCCACTCCGCACACGCCGCCCGCCCACACCGAGCCGCTGCACATCAGCGACGAGCAAAGCACGGCCTTGCTCGCCGATACCCTGGGCTTGCTCAGCGAAGGCCTGCCCAATGCCGACGGGGCCACCGGCCTGCACGAGCTGGAGCGCTGGGAAATGGTGCTCGAAGCCAGCGGCCGCCCTGGCCTAGCCAAAGTGCGCCAAGAAATTAAGTTGCTGCGCGAGCGCCTCAGCGCATCCGACACCCAAGCCCACGAAATTGCCGAAATCCTGGCCAGCCTCGGGGCCGAAACCCAAAAGGTGAGCGAAGAAGCTGCCAATGGCTACGCCGACTCGTTGCACAAGCTCAGCCGCCTGCTCATCAAAGCCAGCAACCTGCTTTCACGCTAACGCCGCGCGGCGCGGTTGGCCAACGGGCCCCGCTGGCTGCCCCCGCAAAAGCTCCGCCAGCGCTTAGCTGAGCGGGCTTTGGCGGGGGCGCTTTTGGTAGCGGCCGCTATCAAAAGCGCCCCCGCCGACTATTCGATGGCTTTGGGGAGCGAGCCGCAGGCTAGCTGCTGGCCACCCGGCTCGCTGGCCAGCAGCCAGCCAGGGTTGCGGGCCAGCGCGGCGAGTATCCGCCATTGCCACACCCCCACTATACGGCGCAGCCGAGTTGCGTCTACCACTGGCTGGGGGTAAGTACCCTGCTCGCTGGGGCAGCTACGCAACCAAGCCAAGGCCGCTGCCGCATCGATAAATAAGCGGCTGAGCAGCGGCAGCTCAGTAGCCAGGCGCTGCACCAAGGCCTTCAAAGCCGCTCCCTCGCGCGCCATGGGGCACACCCAGGCTAGGCAGTGGGCACCCAGCAGACTCAGGCCGGGCCGCAGCCGCGGGGCCAGCCAGGCAGCCACTTCCGGGCCAACTGCCTGCACCTGGCGCGTACAAATGAGAATATGAGCGTAGCGACGAGCTAATGCTAGCTGCGCCACCTGCGCGCTGGCCGCCTGCACCGCCCCGAGTGTCACGCGGCCCTGCCAGTCTAGGTGCAGCACGTCGCTGGCAGCCTCGTGCCAGGCGTGCAGGCAAGGGGTGGAAAAGAGTGAACGAGATGGCATAAGAAAGCGGGCCTACCCTAAGAAAATAATTAATTGCTGAAACCCCAAGTGGCTATAGTGGGCGGCACTAATCGGGACAAGTACGTAACACTGGCGCGGGGGCATTGCCGGGGGAGGGGCAAAAGCCTCAGTCAGGTACTACGGCAGCTGGGCGGGAGGACTGCTAGCGTTGAACCGGTAAAAGTAGCTACTGCTACACCAGTTGGGGGTAGAACGGGCAGGAGTGCGCCGGGGCTGCCTTTTTGCCCCGACCTTTGCGGCTGCCTTCCGCGTCACCTATGATTACCCTCTACGACCCTTTCGAGGGCATGCAATTTGGCCCTGGCCGCTGCTTTCTCACCGGCCAGCCCGTTGGCCCTGCCGATACCGTACCCGTATTTGGCGAGTGGCTGCAAGCCGCCTATGCCCTGGCCGAGCGCCCCATTTACCTGCTCGACCACAGCCAGACCACCTACGCCGCCCTGCGCCTGCCGCTGGCCCCCGCGCTGCTCCCGCGCCTGCAAGCCCTGGAAGACGAGGTGCAGTGGGCCGCCCGCGGCGGCCCGGCCGCGCTGCGCGCCCTGCCGCCCGCTCGCCTGTGGCAGTGGGCGGCCAAAATGTTCTACGGTATCTTCGCCACCGAGCTGGTGCAGCAGCAGCAGCCGCTCATCAAGCCGCAGTACCCATTGGCCGAAAACGTGCAGTTGCTGCAAAAATTCCGACCGTTTTTTCAGCTTTTGCAAGGCCTGCGCGTGCCCACCGACTACGCCGATTTTGTACCCGGCTCGGTGTTCGTGCTAGAGGTAGACGCGCACTACGAAGCGCCGGTTTTCGAGTATGACGACGACTTGAATACGCTAGTATTCAGCATCAAGCTGGGCAGTGCCGTGGTGGTGGCCTCGCTGATTGATATCGGCTTTATCGGCCAGGCGATGCGCCAGGTGTACGCCGATGCCCAACGCCCGCTGCACCCGGCGCAAGTGGCCGAGTTTAAGGCCCGGGCCTACTACGCGGCCTACTTGCTGGCGGCCATCCCGGACATTTACCCGCGCCGGCCTGGTCCGCTCGACCCGCCTGAGGCCGAGCTGGTGCTTGATGCGCTGGTCGACGACGTAACGGCTACCATCTTTAACCCGTGGGAAAACCTGGCCTACGGCCATGTGCTCACTGGCCTCTGGCCCCGCTGGGGCCTCACCGAAGACGTAATTCTGCGCAACCCCTTCCAGCCGCTAAGCCTGCTCTACGATGCTACCAGCCAGCCACAATCGGCCGGGGCAGCGGCCGAGCAGCTCGCCGTGCTGGCGTATGCAGGTTAGTACAGCGCAGGCCAAACACCGCGCTGCGCTAACCTCAACCGAACAGCCGCCCCGTGCGGCCCGTATGTCAAACCCCGGTTCCTACTGAGCCGGGGCTTTTTGTTTTACCTGCTTTCACTTTTCATGTCCCGTTTCTCTCCTAAAAGCGCCGTGGCGCCCGCCGCCGTGGTAGCCGCTGGCCTATTGGTAGGCGCTTGCAACGGCAACGATGCCGCCACCAACCAAGCCCGTGGCACCATGCCCGCCGACTCGACCGCCGCGCACGTACCCGCCCCGGCCCCCGCCAACTCGCCGCTCAGCATCGTGGCCGAAATCAACGCCCCGCAAATTACCGGCGTGGCCGTGGCGCCGGGTGGCAAAATTTTCGCCTTTTCGCCCCGCTGGGATTATAATCCTACTTTCCCAGTGGCACTCGTAACGGGCAAGAATACCCTCGCGCCTTACCCCGACGCCAGTTGGTGCATGTGGAACGACTCGCTCCGCAACGAGCCCCAGAAGCACTGGATTTGCCCGCAGGCCGGCTACGTCGATACCAAAGGCCACCTCTGGATAGTAGACCCCGCCTCGCCCGGCCTCAAATACACCGTGCCCGGCGGCCCCAAACTGGTTGAAACCGACCCTGCTACCAGCAAAGTGGTGCGCACTATTGCCATCCCCGAGGCCGTGGCCCCGCGCAAATCGTACCTCAACGACGTGCGCATCGACCTGCAAAACCAGTACGCCTACCTGACCGAGTCGGGCACCGGCTCGCTGGTAGTAGTAGACCTGAAAACCGGCACCTCGCGCGCCCTGCTCAAGCAGCAGCCCTCCACGCTACCCACGCCTGGCTTCGTGACCAAAGCCCAGGGCCATGCCCTCATCGACCCTGCTGGCAAGCCCGGCTCTTTTAAGGCCGATGGTATCGCGCTAAGTACTGATAATCAATATCTGTACTATCGAGCACTGTCGGGCCACGAGTTGTATCGCATTAAGACCGAAGTGCTGCGTAACCCGGCCCTGAGTGCTGCCCAAGTAAACGCCGCTCCTGAAAAGCTGGCTGATGCACCCGCCTGCGATGGGATGGAAATCGACAGCAAAAACAACCTTTACCTCACGGCCTTCGAAGGAGGCGAGATTCTGCGCCGCTCGCCCGATGGCAAGCTCGAAACGCTCGTAAAAGAAGAACGCCTGCAATGGCCTGACACCTTTGCCTGGGACCCCGATGGTAAGAGCATCTACTTCACCGTGTCGGAACTGGACCTAACCCCCAACTGGAACAAGGGCGTAGCCCCAGCGCACGAGCCGTTCCGCATCTATAAGATGGCGGCTACCAAGTAAATAGGCACCTGCAAACCAAGCCCGTCGTTGCTGCCCTGTGCTGCACGGCGGGCTTTTTCGCTAAAATAACTGGCGCTCAATTCAGCTTTTTACGTTAGCTTGGTAAACTTTTTTAAGTACAACTATAATAGCGTCGTAGATAACTGATTGATTAAAAAGCCAATTTGTGAAACCGAATACAGGTTTTTAGTTTAGAATCAGGCAGTTTATTTTTGCGCCGCTTCCCGTAGCCTTTTCAATTCCCACTCCTAATGGATACTTACTCCTATATCGCCAACGCTGACGTGGCGGCCATCGAAACGCTTTACCAAGCGTACCAGCAGAACCCCGAATCAGTTGATTTTGGCTGGCGTAAGTTTTTTGAGGGCTATGATTTTTCGCAGCAGTTTCCGGAGGGGGCGCCTGTAGTGCCCGGTACTGAGGGGGCCAAAAACGGCACCAACGGCACTGCCACACCCGCCCCCAGGGTTGGTGAGGCACCCGGCCCCGTTCCCCAGCCCGATGGCTACGGTGTCCTTAAAACTGATGCTTCGACCAATGATGCCGGCCCGCTTGCTAAAGGCGCGCCCGCCAGTGACAAGGAAACGGCCGTGCGTAACCTCATTCACGCCTACCGCAGCCGAGGCCACCTGCGCGCCAAAACTAACCCCGTGCGCGAGCGCAAGGACCGTAAGGAGCGCCTAAGCCTCGCTGATTTTGGCCTGAGCGACAGCGATTTGGATGCAAAATTTCGCCAGGGCGAATTGCTGGGCCTAGGCCAAAATGCCACCCTTCGCGAGATTGTGGCGGCGCTTACCAGCATCTACGCGGGTACGGTGGGCTTCGAGTTTACCTATATCCGCGACCCGCAGATTCTGGATTGGTTTCAGGAGAAAGCCGAGCACGGCGCACTGGCTTTTAACCCCGATGTGGAGTATAAAAAGCGAATCCTCAAGAAGTTGAATGAGGCAGTGGTTTTTGAAAATTTTCTGCACACCAAATTCTTAGGTCAAAAACGCTTCTCGCTGGAAGGTGGCGAAACGGCCATTCCGGCGCTTGATGCCATTATCAACCGGGGCGCCGAGCTAGGCGTGAAGGAAGTGATGATAGGCATGGCCCACCGCGGCCGCCTCAACGTGCTCGCCAATATCATGGGCAAGACCTATGAGCAGATTTTCAGTGAGTTTGAGGGCACTGCCACGCCTGACCTCACCATGGGCGACGGCGACGTGAAGTACCACATGGGCTACTCGTCGGAGGTAACGACCACCAACGGCGAGAAAGTCAACCTGAAACTAGCACCCAACCCCTCGCACCTGGAGGCGGTGAACCCGGTCGTAGAAGGCTTCGTGCGGGCCAAAATCGAGCACCAGTACGATGGTGACTACCACCAGATTCTGCCCATTCTCATCCACGGCGATGCGGCGCTGGCGGGCCAGGGCATCGGCTACGAGCTGACGCAGATGTCGCAGCTCGAAGGCTACAAGACGGGCGGCACGATTCACTTCGTGATTAACAACCAGGTAGGCTTTACCACTGATTTTGAAGATGCTCGCTCGTCTATCTACAGCACCGACCTGGCCAAGATTATCGATGCGCCGGTGATACACGTCAACGGCGACGACCCGGAGGCGGTGGTGTTTGCCGTGCGCCTGGCAACCGAGTACCGCCAGCAGTTCCACGCCGATATCTTCATCGACATGGTGTGCTACCGCCGCCACGGCCACAACGAGTCGGACGAGCCCAAGTTCACCCAGCCTACGCTCTATAACGTCATTTCGAAGCACCCCAACCCGCGCGAGGTGTACAACGCCACGCTGGTAAAGCGCGGCGACGTGGATGCGGAATTGGCCAACCAGATGGACAAGGAGTTCCGCGACATGCTGCAAGCCCGCCTCGACCAAGTGAAGCAGCAGCCGCTGCCTTATAAGTACCAGGCGCTCGAAAACGAGTGGCGCACGCTGCGCCGCAGCACCAACGAAGACTTCGAGCAGTCGCCGGAAACCGGCATCAGCGAAGAAGTGGTGGAGCGCGTGGCCAAGGCCCTGACGACCATCCCCGAGAATTTCCGGCCCATCAAGCAGATTGATAACCTG
>JAKONR010000213.1 GCA_022701825.1 Hymenobacteraceae bacterium
GGGCGACGACAGCATCCGCGTCACGGCTACCTGCGTGCGCGTGCCCGTGATGGGCGGCCACTCCGAGTCGGTAAACGTGGAGTTTGCCCACGATTTTGACCTCGACGAGGTGCGCGATATCCTGCGCAAAACGGATGGCGTGGAGCTAGTAGACGACGTGCAGAACAACCACTACCCCATGCCCAAAGACAGCCACGGCCGCGACGCCGTGCTGGTGGGCCGCCTGCGGCGCGACGAAACCCAGGCCAATACCCTGAATATGTGGATTGTGGCCGATAATCTGCGCAAGGGTGCCGCGACGAATGCGGTGCAGATTGCCGAGTATCTGGCGGCGAAGGGGTTGGTGTAGGCCTAGCCTATTCGAATTATGAAAGCCCCTGTGTTTTCTCGAAAGCACAGGGGCTTTTTGCAGTATGGCGATAGTACTACAGGCTAGGTTTTTTTATGAAAAAGGTTGCTTCTAAACTAGTAGACACCTACTTAGAGCTAAAGCATCGTATTCGGCTGGATAATACCTGGGCTAGCGGAGTTAATGGTACTACGTCGATTGCCATACTGTATAAGCAGTTTATCGCGCTCTCAGAGAAAGTAGGCCTGCCAGTAGCTCAGCTTTGGCCAGCAGAAGCTATACGTTTTTTTGAAAACGGTATTTTCATTAAGGAAAAGCCTTTAGAAAAATACGCGACGGTTTTGCTGGACCTAGAAAGCTATGAGCCAGTTCTTGCTGAATACAGCTCTTGGAAAAGAGAAACTTTCAAAAAGTGGCAGCTTACCAACTTATTCAATGGTTTGGTAAGCTTTAAGCTGGCTACTGATTTTCGCTATTTTGGCGCTTTAGAAGGAATAGAAGTTGGGGGCGCGTATGCTCATTCTCTAAAGATGAATGTGCTTAATAAAGAAGCGCTAAGTAAAATAGACCAGTTGCTAGCGGATTTGATTGACCCGGAAAAAACAGTATTTGACTTGGAAATGCTTGTAGGTCAAGGCGGGTATCCTATTGCGGATTATGAGTCAACGTACTTGCAGGAAAGGCTTGATGAAGAGCTTGGAAACTAGTTGTTATAAAAGCGCTGCCTGTTTTAAAGCTAAGTATCTACCGATAGCTGTGTGTTATAGCAGTTTCGTAGTCAGTATGCGGTGTGGGCTGCCGACTTTTCGCCGGTTGTCCGCTCGTCGGTAGGTTGGTGGCCCTGCGCGACTACCGCAACGCCCAGCGGCTGCGGCGTGTCATCAGCCTCGGTAGCCGCGACATTCGGGACGGCGATGAGCTGCGCTACGGCGTGCGGCTGGTAAACCTCGACGTGAACCCGCTGTCGGAGGCGCTGCTGCTGTGGGCCGATGTGCCGGGGCCAAATAACTTTCTACTGCCTGTAGCTACCACCCCTGTGCCTTGAGTGCGATTAGGAGCGTCTGGCCCAAAAATCTTGCGCACGGGTGGTAGATAGATAAGGAAAAAGCAAGATGATAAAAAAGAAGACCATGCCTCCGCCCAGCCCGCCAGCCAGGTAGCGTAAGGCGCTACGCTTGCGGTCGGTGAATGATACCTGGCCGGGCTGTAGTAGCAGGACGGGAAAGCTGGCAGTGGGCGGGCATAGACCAGTTCGGCGGGCCGCCCGCAGGTACGCCGCCCGCTCATCGGTGTTGGGAATGCGCTCGTAGTAGCCAGCCGGGGCGGTAAACTTCTCTTGGGTAAGCAAGGTATCAGCGTGCCGCAGGAAAGCTAGGTACGCAGTCTTTTTCGCGGCTTCGCTGGCTTGGGCATCAACTTGTGCACTGTAATGCAAGCCTTGCCAGCTAGCAGTGGGCTGCCCGGTATCGGCTGGCGAGGCAAATAAGGGCGTCGCGACGTAGAGGTGAAAAATGACCTTGCGGCCTTTGTCTGCCGTGGTAGTTTGCGGTTCGACGCCCGCGTAGCGCGCAGTTTGGTACTTGTGTCGAAAGCGGTAGTAGGTGCCTCGTGGGCGGCCGGCCGCCCACGAGGCGGGCGAATCGGCCACTACCAGCCGGCCCAGCCATACGCGTAGATAGTCGTGCAGGCAACTGGTGCCAAAGGCCATCGTAGCCACGGCAATCAGGCTCATGCCTACAGCCAGGTTGCCCCGTCCTTTGCCTTCGGCCAGCAGGCACAGCCGCGACCAGAGCAGCCACAGCACAAGCACAGCGGCCACCACTGCTGGCCCCAGCAATTTCCAGAAAAGATAGGGCGGGTCAAAGTCCGGTAGCCAGTGCAGCAGGGCGGCATCCAGCAACCCAAAGCCAGCTACAAAGAGGAAAGCTAAGCGTAGATAAGGCCAGAAAATCAGTTTTAGCTTATTTGTTAGCTGTGTGTAATCACTTGCCATAAAGTAACTTGCTCTTAGGTAAGCGAATCTTTATCCCGCCCCAATACCCTTCCACAGCCGCCGCCGCAGTGCGCCATCGTTGCGCAGCACCGCGCGCAGGGGCCACGCGGCCGTGGCCGCTACCAGCAGCGCCAGCGCGATGCGCGCCCACCACCACGGCAGGAAATACAGCGTAGCTCCTAGTACCACGCTCGCGCCGCTCATGATGCCAGAGGCGTTGTTGCGCATGTTGGCAAAATCGACGGCTTTAATGACGGGCTTGGCCTGGTAGAGGCTGGCCCACAGGCCCAGGCTCAGCAGCGCGAGGGCCGCTAGCGGCAGCAGCCCCAAAAAGTGCCACAGCGACGCCGGAAACAGCGCCAGCACCACCACTACCGACACTAGGCAGTCGGCCAGCAGCACGGGCAGCACCAGGCGCAGGTACAGCGCCAGTACCCGGCGCGTGAGGCCCAGGCGCAGCAGCTCGTTGGCCGTGAGGCTACTGAGAAAGGCGAATAGATTATTGTTGACGTAGGTAAAGCTGATGATGGGCAGCAGCCCCAGGTAGAAAAACCCGTTGTGGCCAATTTTGCCATCCTCCACCATCGCCAGGCCCGTGACGGCTAGCAGCACGATTTTGAACACCAGGCCCATGGTCAGCGGCATCCAGATGCGGCGCAGGTACACTTTCCACGCCAACGGCAGGCGGGCCAGGGTGGCGCTGGGAGCCGTGGTAGCGCGCTCGGCCGGCAGGTAGCGGGCGCTGAAACGCGGGGCTAGCCAGTAGAGCTGCGCCGTGCCCACCAGCCAGGGCAGCAGCGCCATGCCTATGCCCAGCGCCTTGGTGTAGGGCGCTTCCGGTACGGCCAGCCACCAGCCCATCAGGCCCAGGCTCAAGAGGTTGGCGGCTAGCAGCGGGTGCCGCCAGCGGCCCAGCGTCACGAGCAGGCGCACGTTGAAGCTCAGCACGGTAGCGCCCAGTAGCAGCAGCAGGCTAAAACCTGGAATGAGTATGTGGTGCGGGGCTATCAGCATAGCCACCAACAAGCCGAGAAACAGCGAGAGGCGGCGCAACGTGATGAAATCGAGCAAAAAAGCCGTCACTACATTCTGGCGCTCCGACACCGGGAAGTGCTCGGGCAGCGGCCGCGTAACGGGCCGCAGCGACGGAAAAAAATCGACTAGGAGCGTCGTAACCAGCCAGGTGGCGTTCAGGCTGACCAGGATGGTGGGGAGCGCTTCGGCGATGCCGGCCTTGTCCTGGTGATTGAGCGCGAAGCCAAAACCCGCCCCGTAGAGCACCATAAGGCTGAGTAGGAACAGCGCCAGGGCGCGCTCGCCGCCATCGGGGGGCCACGCCACGGCCCGCAGGCGGCGGCCCAGCAGGTAGGGCAGGTAGTGGCCTAGCGTTGCGTAGTCAGCCATGAGAGGTCTTGGGTAGTGGCCGGGGCCGTGGGCTGAATGAGCTGCAAAAGCGTGTCGCCGAGCACGGCGCGCTCGCCGTGCAGGAAGTCGGGCAGGGTGCCCCAGTACTTCACTTCATTGTCGTCGATTACCAGCAAGTGCGTGGCTATCTGCTCGATGTGGGCCAGGTTGTGCGACGATACGAAGGTGAGCGCCTGCGGCCGGTAGCTGGTGAGCAGCGTCAGCACGCTGTTGGCCGAAAACACGTCGAGGCCATTGAAGGGCTCGTCCAGAATCAGCAGTTCGGGCCGGTGCAGCAGGCACGAGGCGATGGCCACTTTCTGCTTCATGCCCGTCGAAAACGAGCCCAGGCGCTTGTGGCGCACGGTGGGGTAGTCTTCCAGCAGGTGCGCCAGCAGGCTGTCGATGTGCGGCTGGGCATCGGGCAAATCGTAGATGCGGGCCACGAACTGCAAGTACTCTTCAGGCGTGAGCTGCTCGACCAGGTACGCTTGGTTGACGAGCGCGCCCATGCGCCGCTTCACGGCCACCGGGAAGGTTTCGCCCAGCGGCTGCCCGTCGAGAACAATCTGGCCGCTGTCGGGCAGCAAGATGTTGGTGAGCAGGTTGAAAAGCGTGCTTTTGCCCGCGCCGTTGCGGCCCACTACGCCCACGCAGTAGCCGGTTTCGGCGGTCAGGCTCACGTTGCGCAGCACCGGGTTGCGCCCGAAGGATTTGGTGAGGTGTTGTAATTCTAAAAGCATGAAGCAGCAAAAAAGCGAGGACCGGAATGAGGGCGCAAAGTACTTGCGCGCTTCCTTCGGTCCTCGTTTTATCGCCGCCGGGCGGCGGGCGTTACAAGGGGGCTACAACGAACTCAAAACTGCGTTTGTCATGCTGAGCGCAGCGAAGTATCCCGCGTGGCGCAGTAAAATCTTACGCAAAGAGTTACTGCGCCACGCGAGATGCTTCGCTGCGCTCAGCATGACTGAATTACCCTGCTTCAATAAGTTGTACGGCCTTTTCCAGCACCTCATCGCGGCCTTCGGCGATGCCCTTGATGGTGGGTTTTACCTCCACATCGGGCACGATGCCGACGCGCTGGGTTTCGCGGCCATCGGGGTAGTAGATGCCGAGGCCGCTGATGGCGGTGCGGATGTTGCCGGGCAGCACGATGGACGATACGTTGCCATCGGCGCCGGCCGTGGTGCTGCCTACCACGGTGGCGCGGGGGGCGGTGCGCAGGGCCATGGTGGTGTATTCGGCTTGGCTCTGGGAGATTTCATCTATCAAAATCATGACCTTGCCGGGGTAGGCTGCGCCGGGGCCGGATACCACCTTTTGGCCGGTGCGGCTATTGAAGAAGCCGGGGTACTCAGGGTCGAGCTGGCTAAAGCGTACAAAGGCTTGGGGCTTGTCGAGCAGGTACTTGGAGAGCGTGAACACCACGAACTCCGAAGGGTAGTTGCGAATGTCGATAACCAGGCCTTTGGTGCCCTTGGCCTTGTCCATGATGGCGGGCAGCTCAGCATTTTTGATGGTGCCCAGGGCTAGGTAGCCGATGTTGCCGGGCAGCAGCTTCCAGGCCGGGGCCTGGGGGTCGGGGGTGCCGTAGCTGGCTTGCTGGTTGAGCTGGCCAATGGGCGCGCGCTGCACCGTGACCGGAAACTCGCGGCTGGCGCGGCGCACCACCAGCGCCACCCGCGCGGTGGGGCCGCGCAGCAGGTCGCGGGCCACGTTGCGCAGCTGCGTGGGTTCGTTGGACGCGGGCGTGATGGGCTGGCGGGCTTTCACGATGTCGGCCACCGGCTGGCCGTCTACCTGCACGATTACGTCGCCGGGCTTGAGGGTGGTGGCCGCGCCCAGGGCGGCATCGTAGTAGCCCGCCACCGTGGCCTGGCCCTCCACAAAGCGCAGCCACAGAGGGGCCTGGTAAGTGCCTTTGTAATCGCTCAATACCTTGTCATTGAAGATGTTGGCGTGCGTGTCGTGGACGCGCGCAATGAGCGCCAGCGCCGCGAGCCGGTACTGCTCGGGGCGGCGGGCAGCCACAAACTGGGGTATGAACTCAGGCAGCACCTTTTGCCAGTCTTCGCCGATGGCGTAGCGGTAAGGGAAGTAGTAGTCTATCATGTTCCAGTACCGGAACAGCGCCAGCAGGCGCAGGCCATCGTCGGGGGTGGCGGGACTGGCGTAGGCCTCTTCGTGCAGAAACAGCGGGTTGCCGACTACCGGCGCGGGGCGCACGTAGTAGTGCGGGCCCTGGCTGCGGTTGCGGCGCAGGTATATCAGCTGCTGGCTCAAGGCCAGGCTGAGCTGGCTTTTATCGCCGAGCCAGGCCAGGTCGGGCTGGAGGCGGGTGCTGTCGGGCTCGCGGCAGCTGCGGCAGGCGGGCACCGGGCCGAGACTGGTAACCCACGCGCCCAGTGCCTCGCTGCGCGCTTTCAGGTCTTTGCTAGCCAGTACTTTGGGTAGCACGCGCAGCAGTTCGGCGTCGAGGTTGTAGTCGCCGCGGGCTACGGCGGGGTGGTAGTATTTTACGAAGCCCCAAACTCGGCCCAGCACGGCCAGGTTGTCGATTTGCTGCGGGCTGAGGTTGTCAATCGCCAGCCCCGAGCCGTGCCGGAAAGCCGTGTCCTGGTCGGCTTTGTAGCGCGCTACGGGCCGGGGCTTGGCCTGCGCCAGCGGCTTGTCGTCCACGGTCAGGGTCAGGTCGTCGAGCCACATGGTGCCGGTGGCCGGCAGTAGCCCGCCGATGTAGATGGTCTGGGCTTCCTCATCCAGGGGCAGGCTGATGGTGTACTGCTGCCAATCGGTAGTGCCCTTGATGGGGCGCTTACTCATGTTGTCGAAGGCCAGCGAGCCCGCCGGGCCATCCACGCGCATCCAGAGGCCGGCGTAGCCGTCCTGCACGTTTTCGGTTTTGAGGTAGCCGGTCAGCTTCAGCGTTTTACCCTGAAACGCGACGGGGAGGTGCTGGCTGGTTACGCCAAACTCGTCGCCCTGGGGCGGCTGGCCCGTGGACTTTAGGCGCAGGGCGTAGCGGCCACCGTGGCGCGTGAGCGAGTCGGCCACCAGCTCGTAGGCCTGGCGAAAATCGGCCGGCGCGCCGGCCCGGATGCTCGATAGCCAGCCGGTGGGGCGGTGGGTTTGGGAGCTTACCTGCTCCATATCCAGGTTGAGGGCGGCGGGCGCCTGGGCGGCGGCCAGCGCGGGCAGCAGCACCCAGCCGAGCGCCGAAAAAGTATGTTTCATGCAGTAGGGAGCCAAAAAACCGCCCCAAGGTAGCAGCGATTCCCAAAAAAGTTGGACGTAGGTAAGCAGCGCGGACATTTAGTCCGCGAGTGCAACGGCCGGCTTACTCGCCGACTAAAAATCCGCTCTACTTACCTACGTCCCATCTGCATCCAGGGCGCATTCAGGCGCACGTATACTGAGGCCGAGAGCGGCAGCTGGCCGTAGCCCGGCCCCACGTAGCCCCGCACGCCATAGTAGCGGTCCTGCTGCAAGTCCTGCGGAATGAGATAGCCCGTGATTTGGCCGACTACGCTCAGCTCGGGGCCGCGCGCACCACCCAGGTTGGTGAGGCGGTAGCTGGCGCCCAAGGTGAGGGCGTTGATGTTAAAGACGCGCTCGCGCAGCGGCTCGCCGGGCGGGGTAGAGGAATAAAAGCTCAGCTCCTCGCTGTCCTTCTGCACCCACTCGTAGCGGCCGTAGAAGGTGGGCCGGCCCAGCGTGAGGTTGGCTTCGGCCAGCACGGCGTGCTCGGCGTGGGCGCCGTGGCCCTCATTCAGGCCCCACACCAGCGAGGAGGCGATGAAATGGTGGTCGCCCCAGGTGCGGCTGTGCAGCACCGAGGCCGTGGTGCGGCGCACGTTGTCGTCGGGGTGCAGGTCTTCGGGGCTTTTGATGAAGGCGTGGCTCGCTTGCAGGGCCAGCTCCGACGTGGGGTTCCAGTTGAGGCGGGCGGCCCAGGAGTCGGCTCTTGGCCGGTCAAAATCGTAGCGGTACTGGTCGGGCTCGCGGCCCGTGAAGTTGCTGCCTTCCAGCTTAAACTGCTTGTAGCGCACGCCCAGCGTGGCTACGCCATAGGTGATGTGCGTGGCATCGGTCCAGTGGTGCGAGAGCGGCGCGTCGGGGTTGGGCATGGCCGAAATGC
>JAKONR010000269.1 GCA_022701825.1 Hymenobacteraceae bacterium
GAGCCCGCCGAGCTGATGTACGAGATGACCGAGCTGGTCTGCGACATCTTGCCGCCGGACAAGCCGCGCTACCTCATGGGCGTGGGCACGCCGGCCAATATTCTGGAAAACATCGCGTTGGGCGTCGATATGTTCGACTGCGTGCTGCCCACCCGCAATGCCCGCAACGGGATGCTGTTTACCACCCAGGGCATCATCAACGTGACGAACAAGAAGTGGGCCGCCGATTTTTCGCCCATCGATGCCGAACTCGGCGGCTATGCCAGCACGTTTTACACCAAGGCGTATCTGCGGCACCTGCTGCAAGCCAAGGAAATACTTGGGGCCCAAATCGCCTCCATGCACAATCTTACTTTTTATCTCTGGCTGGTGCAGGAAGCACGCAAGCAAATCGTGGCCGGCACGTTTGCGCAGTGGAAGCCGGGCATGGTCGAAAAGCTGATGCGCCGGTTGTAATCGTTGATTTTGCAGATTGACCAGGTAATGCAGAAGCAGGCGACGCTTTGGGAGCGGCTAGTGCGGGTAGTTTTATGGCTAGTAGTGGTAGGCCTGCCACTCATATACTACCTGGCGCCGTGTGGGTTGTCTGCCCTGGAAGCAAGTGGCTTATTTGATGGCTACGGCGATATTTATATCGCTGGGCAGCCGCTTGATTTACCACGCCCATCTTTTCACTGGCAAAGGCTGTTAAGTGTTCCTTACGCCTTCTTATTACTTGGTAAAGCAATAGGGCTACCGGTATTGCTAGCTAGCTTAGGTAGCGCCGTGCTGCTAACCATAAGTTGGTGGACAGTGCGGCAGCGATGGCCCCGTTGGCAATTGCAGACGCCACGTACAGTGGTGGGGATAGGCAGCCGGTGGTTGATGCTGCTTGGGCTGGCCTATTGCTTAGGCTGCTTGGTGCATTTGATAGTGCCTGCTTGGTTTTTTAATCCGCCGGCTGTGCCACAAGCGTTTCACTATGTCATTTTAGAGGAATACTGGTATCCCTACTACGGGTGGCCGTTGCAACCGGTACCTGCGCAGGGGTGGACTATTTATGCGCCTATCGACGTTTCTTTTCTGCATTACTCCCTTGCAAAAGCCAGCGGTATTAAGCTAGGAGCGCTGCTCACGACGTTGTTACTACACCGCTGCCAGTTGCGGCGCTCTACTGCTGCGCCGAAGACCGCGCAATTAGCTTGATTAGTAGTTTATGAAGCTCCTCGATAAGTACATCATCTCCAAGTTTCTCACCGCGTTTTTTTTCACGGTGGTAATGCTCGTGTCGGTGATTTGCGTGATTGACTACACCGAGAAGAACGATGATTTTATTCACCATAATCTCTCGATTGGGCACGTTTTCACGCACTACTACATCTACCTGTTTCCGTATTTTGCCAACCTGCTCTCGCCGATTACCATCTTTCTGGCGGTCGTGTTCGTGACGGCCAAGCTGGCGGCGCGCACCGAAATCGTGGCCATGCTGGCCAGCGGTATGAGCTTTAAGCGGCTGCTGCTGCCTTACCTGATGGGCGCCGGCTTTATCGGGCTGCTCACGTTTTACCTGGTGGGCTGGGTTATCCCGAAGGCGACCAGGGAAATCGTGCATTTCGAGTCCTTGCACGTGAAGGAGCCGTGGCGGTTTGAGGGTCGCAACGTGCACATGAAAATCTCGCCCAAGAGCTATGTGTACCTGGAGAGCTACAGCAGCGGCAATAACACGGGCTTTCACTTCGCGCTCGAAACCTTCGACGGCACCGTGCTGCGCCGTCGCATGACGGCCGACAACCTGGCCTGGGACAGCGTGAAGCACGCCTGGAAAATGTCGCCCCAGCTGGTGCGCACCTTCGTGGGCACCCAACATGAGACGTTGCGCACCATTCCGGCTCGCGACACCACGATGAACCTCTATCCCAAGGACTTTGCCAATACGTACCGGCTAGCCGAAACTCTGACTTCGCCCGAGCTCGACGCCCTTATCGCGAATAAAATTCTGCGCGGGGCCGACGACACGGCCCAGTACATCAGCGTGCACTACGAGCGCTTTGCCTACCCCTTCGATATCCTCATTCTCACCTTTATCGGGGTGGTGCTGAGCGCCCGCAAGAGCCGCGGCGGCGTGGGCGGCCAAATCGCGCTGGGCTTCGTGCTGGCTTTTATTTTCATCATCTTCGTGATGCTGAGCCGCAACCTGGCGCAGGTGGGCAGCATGCCGCCGCTGCTGGCGGCGTGGTTTCCGGGCATGGTCTTCTCGCTCATCGGCCTGGGGCTGTACCGGGTGGTGCCCAAATAGCTGAGCGCTTACGGGCGCAGCCGGCCGAGCAATAACTGCGCAATGCGGTCGTGGCCGGCGGGGCTGACGTGGATGCCATTGGGAAAAAAGAGCGGCTGCCCGGCGGCGTCCGTTTCGCCCAGCGCCGGCAGGTAGTCGAGGCCGTGGCGGGCCGCCAGGGCCGCAAATACGGCGCTGAGCTGCGTAGAGAGCTGGTTTTCGACCCGGCCGCAGGGCCGCGAAACCGGCCCGATGAGCAGCAGCCGGATGCTTTGCCGCTGGCAAAAATCGGCTACTTCCAGCACTAGCTCTTGGTACTGTTGCAGCGCCCGGCGGCGGTTGCCGGCCCAGGTGCCCAGCCGCAGGTTGAGCTGGCGTAGAAGCTGGTGGCGGCGCGTTTCGGGCGGGGGCGGCAGGGGCGGGGCGGGCCGGCGGCGGGTTAGCAGGTCGTAGCGCTCGGGGTTGCGGCGCGACTGCCAGGGCAGGCTGAAGGAGTGGCGCACCCGGTTTTCATCGTCGAGGTAGCGGTAGTAGAGCTTGGTGAGGCGCAGCACGGGCTCGGCCCGCACGTGAAAGAGGACGACCTGGGTAGGCTGCTGGGCGTGGGCGGCCGCCAGCTTGGCCATGCAGCTACCCAGCCGCTCGTAGCGCACGATGGCCAGGCCCGAGCAGGCGTGGCCCGCCGCCGCGAGCCCGGTGCGCAACGTGTGGTGGTACAAGCGGTCGGGCGCGATATTATACTGCACCGGAAAGCACCCGCCCACAATAGTCAGATGCATAGCGGGCTGGGTAAGTGCTGGTGCGCGGCGGCGGCGTACTCGTGCGGGCTGATGAGGCGGCGCTCGGCATCGAGGGCAAAAAAGCGGCCGGGCAGCTGGTGCTGCTCGAAGCACTGGGTGAGGTGAGGTCCAAAATCGGGGGTAAAACCCGCCGCTGGCGGCGGGCCGGCGGCGGGTGCCGCCGCGGCGCAGGCCAGTGTTTGGCGCAGGCACAGCGTAATCTGGCCGGCGGCGCTGGGGTAGGTGCGCAAGCGGTGCAGCACGGCCTGGAAGTGCGCGTCGGCGGCGAGGCGCAGCACTGGCGAGTTAAGCAGGTGCTTGCCAGCCGCTTGTAGGTGGGCATCGAGCTCAGCCACCCAATCCCAATACTGCGCCGCATCCTGGTGCCGAAACGGAAATAGCCCGAGGCTGAGGTTGTAGTCGCAGTGGCCGAAGGCCACGAGTGCCAAGCGGGCATCGGGCACGGCGAGCAAGGCTGGCAGCGCGGCAAAGCCGGCGGTCGTTTCCACGATGGGCACCACGTGGCGCACTGGCACGGGCAGCTCGCGCAGCACTTGGCGCAGCGCGTCGGGGTGCTCGGCCTTGGGCACAAACACGGCGTGCAAGCCAGGCAGCCCGCGCAGGGCTTGTATATCGGCGGCGTAGTGGGCGGTGTCGGGCGCGTTGAGGCGCACAGCCAGGTGCTCGCCAGCCAGGTCGGGGCGGGCCAGCAGCTGCCGCACCTGCTGGCGCTGCGCGTGCTTGAGGGCCCGCGTGGCGTCGTCGTCGCCGGCCACCTGCATACTGTCTTCCCAATCGAAACAAACGATGCCCCCCGCCCCCACGATGGCCGCGTAATAGGGCAAAAAAGCCGCCTCGCGCAGCTGCGCGAAGTGATAAGGGCGAAGGTGCTGCATAAGCCAAAACCAGGAAACCGGCGGTAAGATGCAGCACAACCCGAAAACTAACCACCGTTAGTAAGCCAGGCCCGGCCCCGAAACCCGGTCTCAGCGCCCCGGCGCCCGGCCGCATCCGGAGGGGCGGGGGTACTTTTGCAAGAGTAGCTGGGCGCGGGGCCACCGCTGCCTACGCTGCACACCCATGCTCAAAGACTACCTCAAACTTCATTTTATCGTGCTGCTGTGGGGCTTCACGGCCATCCTGGGCAAGCTGCTGGCGGTGCCGCCGGTGGAGCTGGTATTCTGGCGCACGGGGCTGGCCAGCGTGGGGCTGGCGGGCCTGCTGCTGGTGCGGGGCACCGGCTGGCGCGTGGCCCCGGCCGAGGCCCTGAAGCTGCTGGGCGTGGGCGCGCTGGTGGCCGCGCACTGGATTACGTTTTTTCTGGCCGCCCGCCTCTCCTCTGTCAGCGTGTGCCTGGCCGGCATGGCCACGCTGGCGCTGTGGACCTCTTTGCTAGAGCCGCTGCTGCTGTGGCGCCGCGTGCGGCCCTACGAGGTGGGCCTGGGCCTGCTGGCGATGGTGGGGCTCTACCTCATTTCGCAGGCCGAGTTTACGCAGCTCACCGGCTTGCTAGTGGCGGTGGGCTCGGCGGGGCTGTCGGCCCTGTTCAGCGTGCTCAACTCGCAGCTGGTCAAGCGCCACGCGCCTACGCGGCTCACGTTTTATGAGATGTCGGGGGCCTGCCTCAGCATCGCGCTGTTTATGCCCATTTACGGCCGCTACTTCACGCAGGGGCAAGGCGTGCGCTTGGCCTGGCATGGCCTCGACTGGCTGTGGCTGCTGCTGCTGGCGGGCGTGTGCACGGTATTCGCCTTCTCGGTTTCGGTAGAGTTGATGAA
>JAKONR010000283.1 GCA_022701825.1 Hymenobacteraceae bacterium
TAAAGAACGGGCCGTAGTGGCCGTAGTCGGCCGGCCACCAGTCCTGCGAGGTGGTCATCAGCTCAAACAGGTCTTGCTTCACCGCGTTGAGGTCCAGCTTCTTGAACTCCTCCACGTAGTTGAAGTCCGCGCCCATGGGGTTGGACAGCGCCGAGTGCTGGCGCAGGATGCCGAGTGGCAATTGGTTGGGCCACCAATCGCGGTTGCGGGTGCCACCGCCGGCCGCCTGCTGCTGGGCCATACCCGACAGAAAGGGGCACTTGGCCACCGACGGGTCATTCATGAAATGCTCCGTGGTGTTCGACGCGGGCGGGTGTTGGTTATGCTCTTCAGCCATGGTTAAAGGGGGTGTTTAACTAAAGTTTAAAGGAAATGAAATGCGATGTATAGGAACGGCCCGTTTGCCAAAAAACCGGTACGCCGGGCAAATTACCGGCAACTACCGCATAGGTTTGCGCGCCGCTGGTAAAAGATTCTGGCATTTTGGCGAAAGGCCGGGCGGCTTGCTTTTTGTGCTGGCTTGCGGCACCAGCGAGTTGGTGAATAAGCAAGCGGAATAAGTTTTTGTTTAACAAAAGTAGTAGTTTTTTTCAACAAACTGTGCGCCCAGCGTTTTTTTGCCTACTTCTGTTTAACCTGTTGGGCAGCGTGCTTTTCTTCTCACTGAGCCTCAACCAACACCGTTTCGCCGTTTTTAGTCCATGACGACCCGCATCGCCGCCGCCCTGGCCGCCCTCGAAGCCGAGTACGGCATCCGCATTCTCTACGCCTGCGAGTCGGGCAGCCGCGCCTGGGGCTTCCCCTCGCCCGATTCCGACTACGACGTGCGCTTCATTTATGTCCACGCGCTCGACTGGTACCTGGGGCTCGACGAAGGCCCCGACACGCTCAACTTCCCCGTCGATGCCGAGCTGGACCTGGCCGGCTGGGAGCTGCGCAAAACCCTGCGTTTGCTGCGCGGCTCCAACGCCGCCCTTTTTGAGTGGCTGCAATCGCCCATCGTGTACCACGAGACGCCGGGTTTTCGGGCGCAGCTGGTGCCGCTGCTGCCCCAAGCGTTTAACCTAAAAGCCGGCCTGCACCACTACCTGGGGCAGTTGCGGCGCGGAGTAGAAGAAGACCTGATAGGTGAAGAAATGCGCCTGAAACGGCTGTTTTACGCCTTGCGCTCGGCCCTGGCCGCCCGCTGGATACGGGAAAAGCACGCGCTGCCGCCGATGGAGTTTGCGCCGCTGCGGGCGTTGCTACCGGCTTATTTACAAGGTAGTGTGAATGAGTTGCTAGCGCAAAAAGCGCATTCCAACGAGAAAACAACGGTAGCCCGGCCCGCCGCGCTGGTGGAGTTTCTGGCGGCCGAGTACGCGGCCGGGCAGGCGGCGCGGGCGCGGCTGCCGGTAGTGCGCGGTGAGAAGCTAGACGAGCCCTTGGGTGCTCTGTTTCGGCAGCTGCTGGGAGGTAGCATCTAGATTCCAGCTCTGGCGAAGGAAGCATCTTATCAGGCTAGAGCAGTGCGTGATAAGATACTTCCTTCGTCAGCATGACAGTCAGAATTTAAGAACAGTACGCTAGCCCCCAAACTTCCAGTTCAGCGACAGATTCACGACCCGGCCTTCCACCGGGGCCCACAGCTCGCGGAAGATGGGGCTGCTGTAGCTGCCGCCCACGGGCAGCACCACGCGCTCGCGGCGCGTTTGGCGGTAGTCGAGCACGTTTTCGGCGTTGAGCACCAGCGTCCAGGGGCCGGTGCGGTAGCGCAGCAGCGCCGCCACGATGGGGTAGCCGGGTGTGGTCGTGCCGTCGGATAAGTACTGCTGGCCGGTGTAGCTGGCCTCGATGCCCCCGCCGAAGTGCTCGCCGAACTCCTGAATGGCCACGGCCGAAAACTTGTGCCGGGCGGCTAGCTCCACGTTGGGGTTCGTGGCATCGTAGAGGCGCCGGGCGTAGGTGAAGACGTAGCCCAGATACAGCTCCGTCTCGTCGGCGCGCAGGCGCACGTAGGTTTCCAGGCCCTTTGTGACGACGGGTGCGCTGGCATTTTGCCAGGTGAGCGGGCCGCTACCGGGCTGGTAGCTGCCCCCGCCGGGGCCACCCACGATGCCGCCATCGGGCAATATGAGCGGGTTGCTAAGCCGGGTGTAGAAAAACGACTGGTTGACGTTGAGCGTCAGCGGCTCGTCAAAATTGTGAAAGGTGCGCTGGTAGTTGAGGTCGCCGTTCAGGCCCTGCGAGGTTTCGGCCCGGAGGCCGCGCAGGGGCTGTACCTGCGGGTAGTCGCGCTCGTCGAGGGCATTCACGTAGGGCACCGGCACGCGATAGCCCAGGCCGCCGTTGAGGCGGGCCGTGAGCGCGGGCGTGAGCCGGTAGAGGGCCGATAAGCGCGGCAGCACGAAGCCCCCGTACTGGTTATGATGGTCGTAGCGCAGGCCGGCTTGTAGGTTGAAGCGCGGCGCGGGCGTCCAGTTGTCCTGGGCAAATGCGCCGATGGTGTTGTAGGTGTAGGTGCTCAGCAGGGGAGTGGGGCGGTTGTCGGCGTTGCGCAGCTGCTCGCCGTTGAAGTTCACGCCGGCCACAACGGTGTTATTTTTGCCCAGCTCGTGCAGGTAGCTGGCCTCGGTGTAATAGGTGGTTTGGTTGGCCTTGAACGCTCCTGTATTAGTGAGTACGTCGCGGCCAAAATTGGTAACTGCGCCCTTAATCGTAAGCCGCCCGGTGCCCACGCTGTCGTTGGTGTACACGGCATCGACGGTGTGGCGCTGGCTGGTATTGGTCACGAAATAGGCCGCGCCGCCCAGCGCGTCCGCGTCGTCGCGCACGGCCTGCTGCTGGCCGCCGCGCCGGCTCTCGAAGGTGCCGGTGTAGCCCACGGCCAGCTGGCTGTGGGCATTGGGGTAGTAAAACAGCCGCGGGTGCACCGTGAGGTTGCGCACGCGGGGCACGTCCACGAAGCTGTCGCCGTCCACGTCCACGTCCTGCTGGCGCGTGAGGCCAGCAAATATTGAGTAGCCGAAGCGCTGTCCGCGCCGCGCCGCAAAGCCGTTGAGGTTGGTTTCGCGCAGCGTGGTTTGGTTGAGCGTGGCCGTGAACTGCGGCGTGCCGAGGGTCGGCGTTTTGCTCACCAGGTTCACCAGGCCCGCGATGGCCCCGCCGCCAAAGAGGGTCGAGTTGGAGCCCTTCAGAATCTCAATCTGCCGCAAATCGAGCGGCGGCACCGACAAGATGCCGAAGCTGCCCGCGAAGCCACCATAGAGCGGCAGCCCGTCGCGCAAAATCTGCGAATACTGCCCCTGCAAGCCCTGAATCCGCAGGTCGGCATTGCCCGTGGTGGGCGAAGTTGGCTGAATCTGGGTGCCCGCGATATCGCCGAGCAGGCTGGCGATATTGCCAGGCTTGATGCCGTTTTCCTCCTGCATCTCCTCCTCGCCCAGCACCTCAATGCGCTCGGGCTGGTCTTCAATGCGCGAGTTGGTGCGGGTGGCCGTCACCACTACTTCGTCGATTTCGGCGGCGCTGGGGGCCAGCAGCAGGGTAGTGGGCGCGGCCCCGGCGACCGGGGCGGCCACGGTGCGCGGCCGGTAGCCCAGCGCCGCCACCCGCAGCCGGGTGCCAGCGGCGGGGGCGGGCGTCAGCGTCACCGCGCCAGTGGCATCGGTAGTGCCGCCCACGCCCGTGCCGGGCACGCCCACGCTAGCCCCGATGAGCGGCTGGCGGCTGGTCGAGTCGCGCAGGATGAAGCGCAGGCTTTGGGCGCGCAGCGCGCCGGGCAGCGCCAGCAGCGCGATGAGTAAGTAGCGAAGCATCAGGATACTAGAGTCCCGGCAAGTGGGTGCCGTGGGTTAGCCCGCAAAGCACGCCGGCTTTTCTGGAGAAATGCTGAAGTGAACGCTCGCTCCTTGCCGCGCCGGTAGCCCCTGCCCGCGCTACGTTTGTATCCATGAATATTGCCGACCTGCGCCAGCAAAACCTCATTCTTTTCGAAGCCGTCAGCGGCAGCCGCGCCTACGGCACCAGCCTGCCGCACTCCGATACCGACCTGAAGGGCGTGTTCGTGCTGCCCGCAAAGGCGTTTTTTGGCCTCGACTACGTGCCGCAGGTCGCCAACGAAACCAACGATGAGGTGTTCTACGAGCTGCGCCGCTTCGTGGAGTTGCTGCTTAAAAACAACCCCACCGTGCTGGAGCTGCTCGGCACGCCGCCCGACTGCATCGTGTATAAGCACCCGCTTTTCGACCACTTCCGGCCCCAGAATTTCCTGAGCAAGCTCTGCCGCCAGAGCTTCGCCGAGTACGCCGTGGCCCAAATCCGCAAGGCCAAGGGCCTGAATAAGAAAATCAACCACCCCGAGCCACCCGGCCGCAAGGCGGTGCTCGACTTTTGCTACGTGACGGTGGGCGCGGGCGCGCAGCCGGCCGACACCTGGCTAGCCCGCCAGGGCCTCACGGCCGCGCAGTGCGGCCTGGCCAACGTGCCGCACCTGCAAGACCTCTACGCCCTGTTCGTAGACCGCACGCCCACCCAGCGTCTGGGCTACCGCGGCCTCGTGCGCGACCCCGAAACCAGCCAGGACGTGCAGCTCTCGGCCGTGCCGAAAGGGGAGGAGCCGGCTGCGTATCTATCCTTCAATCGCAACGGATACAGCTCCTACTGCCGCGTGTTTCGCGAGTACTGGGAGTGGGTCGAGAAGCGCAACAAGGAGCGCTACGCCAATACCGTGCAGCACGGCAAAAAATACGACGCCAAGAATATGCTGCACGTCTTCCGGCTGCTGCAAATGGCCGAGGAAATCGCCCTTACCGGCCAGCTGCATGTGCGCCGCCCCAACCGCGAGTTCCTGCTTGAAATCCGCCGCGGCGAGTTTGAGTACGCCGAGCTGGTGGCCGAAGCCGAACAGCTGGTCGAGCGCGTGGAGGCTGCCTTTGCCGCCTCGGCCCTGCCCGACACCCCCGATGCGACGGCGGCAGAGGAAACCTTGCGGCGGGTACGGCGGGAGTATTACGCTATGCAACAGGCTTCTAAGTAAAACTAGCGTCTGTCATGCTGAGCGCAGCGAAGCATCGCTATCACTTCGTTGAACGGCTTGAATGAAGCGGTAGAGATGCTTCGCCGCGCTCAGCATGACGGGCGTACAAGAGCAGGGAAAATAAAATGTATCACAAGTTTCAATAATTATTGAAACTTGTGATACATTTGCCTCGTCAAAGGGAACGCGCTGGCACGCAGCCAGCCGCCCAGTCCCCTCCCGGCCATGTCGCAGCCCAAGCTTGTTCTCGTTGGTGGAAATGGTTTTCTGGGCCGGCACCTGGCCACGCACTTCCAGACGCTGGGCTACCAAGTCGTCAGCATCAGCCGCACCGGCCCCGGCGATGTGCGCTGGGATGCCCGCACGCTCGGGCCCTGGGCGCGGGAGCTGGAAGGGGCCGACTTGCTCGTGAACCTGGCCGGCCGCTCGGTCGATTGCCGCTACTCCGAGGCCAACCGCCAGGCCATCCTAACCAGCCGCACCGACAGCACCCGCGTGCTGGGCGCGGCCGTGGCTGCCTGCGCCCGCCCGCCCCGCGTGTGGCTAAACTCTTCGACCGCTACCATTTACCCCGACACGCGCGGCGACGCGCCCGCCAACGTGGAAGCCAACTCCACGCCCGGCGGCCCGTTTTCGGAAAAAGTGGGGCGGGCCTGGGAAGCGGCCTTTTGGGCGGCGCCCGCGCCCGCTACTACGCGCCGCGTGGCCCTGCGCACGGCCATCGTGCTGGGGGCCGATGGCGGCGCGTTTCCGGTGCTGGCGCGGCTGGCGCGCTTTGGGCTTTGCACGCCGCAAGGCGCGGGCCAGCAGTGGATTAGCTGGCTGCACATCATTGACTTTTGCCGGGCGGTGGAGTTTCTGGCAAAAGCCGACGACCTCAGCGGCCCCGTCAACCTCTGCGCCCCATACCCGCTGCGCAACCGGGAGTTCAACGCCCTGCTGGCCCGCGCGCTACGCCCGCTCCTGAAGCTGCCGCAGCCCCGCTGGCTGCTCGAAGTCGGGGCCTTCGTGCTCCGCACCGAAACCGAGCTGATTCTCAAGAGCCGCAAGGTGTACCCCGAGCGGCTGTTGGCGGCGGGGTTTCGGTTTGAGTATGAGCGGTGCGCGGCGGCGGTGGGGGAGTTGATTGAAAGCTAAAATTTATAATCATCTCGTTTATGCTGACGATACTGCCTAAAAGCAAGATGATTAGCTACCTGCTAGCGATTATCGGTACCCTATTGTGTTGGTTAGGCTGCATAATCTCACTAAGCCAAGTGTTGTTGGTGCCAAGCTTGATGGTTGCACTGATAGGCAGCTTATTAATGTGGTCATTACCTGTTGGCTTCTGGACCAAGGCTGTGCTAATTGGTTTGCCGTATCTTTTTGTTGCTACTTGGTACATCGCTTTGATAATTTGTGAATGCTAACTCCTACTGACTCCACCCCGCCCGCCCTCACCCTCGCCGAAGCCAAAGCCCAGTTTATCAACCTCTGGGGCGTGTCGGGCACGAGCTGGGGCGTGAGCAAAACCCTGGCCCAGGTGCACGCCCTGCTGCTCGTTTCGCCCCAGGCCCTGAGCACCGAGGACATCATGGAGCAGCTCAGTATATCGCGCGGCAACGCCAGCCAGACCGTGCGCGAGCTCATCGACTGGGGGTTGATTTACAAAGAACTACGCCCCGGCGAGCGCCGCGAGTACTTCGTGGCCGAGAAAGACCTGCTGCGCGTGACGCAGTGCATCATCGCCGCCCGCAAGCGCCGCGAGCTCGACCAGATGAAGCGCACCCTCGACCAGCTGGCCCAGCTGCCCGGCGACCTCGCCGACCCCGACTACCGCACCTTCCACACCGTGCTCGCTGATATCCAGCAGCTCGCCGATACTTCCGACAAGCTGCTCACCCGCCTCATGAAAGCCGAGCGCAACTGGTTTCTGAACAAGTTCTTGAAGCTGTTTTTGTAGCCTTTCACTTTACCCCTCCCTCGTATGGAACCCCAAGCTGATACCCCCGCCGAGCGGGGGCCGGAAGCGCCGTGCCCAATCGGTCCGGCCTCAACGAGCTGGCGCGACTCGCCGTGGCGATGCGCTGTGGTAGCGCTGGTGGCCACCGGCCTGCTAGGCGCGGGCCTGATGGCGCTTTCCATCGAGGGCTACGGCAGCTACGGTAGCGTGCTATTCTGCTTGTCGCCGGGCATCAGCGCTTTCCTGGCGGTGCTGCTGCACGAGTGGGCGCGGCCCGGCCACGGCGATAGTATGTGGTCGGTTACCAAGGCGATAGTGGGCATACTGGCTGTACTGTTTTCGCTGATATGCCTGTTAACCCTTCAGTTGGAAGGTCTTATCTGCATCGCCATGGCCCTGCCCGTCGCCTTCGTGATGGCCGTCATCGGGGCGGCGCTGGGGGTGCTGGTGGTGCAGATTTCGGGCCGGGCCCGGCCGCTGCCCATGCTCATGACCGTGCTGGTACTGTATCCCGCCGCGCAGCAGTACGAGGCCAGCCACCCCGCGCCGGTGGTGCCCCGGCTCATCACCACGCAGCTGGAGGTAGAAGCGTCGCCTGCCCAGGTGTGGGCCGCGCTCACGCGGCCCGTGCAGTACCCGGCCGCCACGGGCTGGTTTCGGGCCGGGGTGGTGTACCCCACGCGCACGGCGTTTGCCCACGACTCGGCCAGCGGCTGCCGCACGCTGGTGTGCCGCTATTCGCAAGGGCTGGCGCGGCTGCCGGTGGTGGCCTGGCAGCCGGGGCGGCAGCTCACCTTCGCGGTGCCCCCGGCCGACATGCCCGCGCCGATGCACGAGTTGAGCCCGTACCCACAGATTCACGCGCCGCACCTGCACGGGTATTTTCAGGTCGATAGTGGCACGTTCCGGCTGCGGGCGCTGCCCGGCGGGCGCACCCTGCTGGAGGCCCGCACGGTGTACCGCCACAGCATCGGCCCGCAGTTCTACTGGCGGCTCTGGTCTGATTATCTGCTCGATGCCATGCACCAGCGCGTGCTGGCCACTCTCAAAGCCGAAGCCGAAACCCTCGCCACCACTCAAGCCCCCGCCCGCCATGATTGAGCTGCTCCAACCCGCGCCCCCGGTGGCCGCCCACTACCGCCCCGCCCGCGTGCGGGCCTTGTTCGACGGGCTGGCTGGCACCTACGGCGCGGCCGAGTGGCTGTCGGGCGGGCAGCTCGGGCGCTGGCGGCGCAGCCTGGTGGCCGCCCTGCGCTGGCCCGCCGCCGGCCCCGTGCAGGTAGTGGACCTCATGGCCGGCGGGGCCGAGCTGTGGGAGCCGCTGCACCAGCACCTGGGCCCCCGGCTAGCCCTGACGGCCGTTGATTTTTCGGCGCCCATGCTGGCCCGCGCCGCCCGGCAGCACGCTCCCGGCCTCACGCTGCTACAAGCCGATGCCCTGGCCACTGGCCTGCCCACGGGCGCGGCCGCCGCCGTTACCTGCGCCTTCGGCCTCAAAACGCTGGCCCCGGCTGCTTACCCCGCGCTGGCCGCCGAGGCCGCCCGCCTGCTGCGTCCCGGCGGCCAGCTGGCGCTGCTGGAATTTGACCTGCCCACCCAGCCCTGGCTGCGGGCGGCCATGCTTACTTACTTGCGGCTATTGCCGGCCACCCTGCGCTACCTGTGCCCCGAGGCAGCGGCCCACGCGGCGCTGGCGCGCTACGCCGGCGCGGGCACGCGCTGGCCAGTTTTGCAGGCCTTTTTGGCGGCCGCTGGCTTGCGGCTGGTGCGGCAGCGGCGGCTGTGGCCCGGCTGCGCCCGGCTGGCCGTGTGGGAGAAGGCCGCGTAAGGCCAGGGCGCTAGCTGCGGAGAGTAGGGCCGGGGTCGGGGCTAGCCCCGACCCTGGCGTCAGCGCCGTGAGTCTGCATTTAGGCACGCCTCAATGATGCCGGGCGGCGGCCAGCCCCGCACTCTACCGTATTCATAGTACGGTATAAAAGGCATTGACAGCCTAGTGCTTAGGCTATAAAGCGCGCCTGGGCCGCACCTAGCGGGACAACGGTCCCGCCGCCCGGCGGGGACGAGCGGGCTAAAATGCCCTAATCCTGTACTAGTAACATTCAACTAAAACAGGACCTTCGTATGTTCATTCACTGCCTTCTCATGTGCAGTGCCCTATTATATATGATGCTCCCCGAAAACCTTCTGATATCGCGCGGCGAAGTACTTGAGCAGCTCGAAGGTTACCTGAAAGACAATATCTACGAGTTTCTCAAACCCGTTGAAAACAGCTGGCAGCCCGCCGATTTCCTGCCCGATTCGCGCCGCGATACCTTCTTCGACGAGGTGAAGGAGCTGCGCGAAAAAGCGGGCGCTCTGCCCTACGACCTGCTGGCCGTGCTCATCGGCGACACCATTACCGAAGAAGCGCTGCCCAACTACGAAGCTTGGTTTCATGAAATCGATAACATGAACCGCGACAATAACAACGGCTGGGCCAAGTGGATACGCGGCTGGACGGCCGAGGAAAACCGCCACGGCGACCTGCTCAACCGCTACCTCTACCTCTGCGGCCGGGTCAACATGCGCGAGTTTGAGATTTCGACTCAGCACCTCATCAACGACGGCTTCGACCTGGGCATGGCCCACGACCCCTACAAGTCGTTTGTGTACACGAGCTATCAGGAAATGGCCACCAACGTGTCGCACCGCCGCGTGGGCCAGCTTGCCCGCCAGGTCGGCGACGACCAACTCTCCAAAATCTGCGGCATGATTGCGGGCGATGAAAACCGCCACGCCCGCGCCTACAAAACCTTTGTAGACAAGATTTTCGAGCTCGACCCGAGCGAGATGATTCTGGCCTTCGAAGAGATGATGCGCAAGAAAATCGTGATGCCTGCCCACTATATGCGCGAACTGGGCGTGGACATGGGCAAGACCTTCGGCCA
>JAKONR010000296.1 GCA_022701825.1 Hymenobacteraceae bacterium
TGCAACGCACCTTCGGGCCAGCCCATCAGCTGGTTAAACGCCACCGTATCGAGCTGCGCCAGCTTGGGCAGCGTGAGAGTGTAATGCGCCCGCGTGGCCACCAGCGGCTCGCCGTGCCGGTCGAGCAGCTGGCCCCGGATGGGCTCGTACACTTCGCGGCAGTCGTAGTATTCTTCGGCTGGTTCTGAGGCAATTGGAGCTGAGCACGCGGCCAAGCCGGCCAGGGCAATAGTTAGCGCAAGGTAGTTGAGTAAGCGGGTGGGAAACATCAGGTAAAGTTACGGCTGAGGCAGTAGCTCGGACTTTGTAGTCCGAGCGCGGGCGCAGCCCGCATCTGCGTAAGCGAACGTATGCAGACGCAGATGCGGGCTGCGCCCGCACTCGGCCTCGCAGAGTCCAAGCTACTGGCGGCCGTACTTTTGCCCCGTGTACGACTTCCTCACCACCTCGCCCTGGCCCGACTACGAGCTGCTCGACAGCGGCAATTTCCAGAAGCTCGAACGCTTCGGCAAGTACGTGCTGGCCCGCCCCGAGCCCCAGGCCATCTGGGATATGGCCCTCCCTCCTACCGAGTGGGCGCGCGCCGATGCCACCTTCGCCCGCGCCCCCGGCAGCACCGAAAAGGGCCAGTGGAGCCTGAAAAAAGGCATGCCCGAGCAGTGGGTCATCGGCTACGAGCGGCCCGACGGGCTGCGGCTGCGCTTCCGGCTGGGTTTGTCATCGTTCAAGCACGTGGGGCTGTTTCCGGAGCAAGACCCCAACTGGCAATTTATTTATAACCAGACCCGTAAGCGCCGGGCCAAGCTGCCGCGCGTGCTCAACCTCTTCGCCTACACCGGCGCGGCCACCCTGGCCGCCCGCGCCGCCGGGGCCGACGTCACACATCTCGATTCGGTGAAGCAGGTCAACTTCTGGGCCCGCGACAACATGGAGGCCAGCAACCTCGACGGCGTGCGCTGGCTGGTCGAAGACGCCATGAAATACGTGCGCCGCGAAGTAAAGCGCGGCAGCAAGTACCAGGGCCTCATCCTAGACCCGCCCGCCTACGGCCGCGGCCCTAATGGCGAGAAGTGGCAGCTCGAAGACGAACTCAACGAGATGCTCAAGCTCAGCCAGCAGCTGCTCGACCCCGAGGACCATTTTTTGGTGATAAACCTCTACTCGCTAGGCTTTTCGGGGCTGATTCTAGACAATTTGACCCAAGCCATTTTCCCCGGCCAAAAGGCGGTGCGCGAGCTGGGCGAAATCTATTTGCACGACGCCAGCCAGCGGAAATTGCCGCTGGGCACGTTCTGCCGCTTCGCTACCTAGCTGGTGCGCGGACTTTGTAGTCCGCGTCTACGCAAGCAGCTTCATTAAAAAACGCGGACTACAAAGTCCGCGCAACTGTTCTTATGCACGCTCCCGTACTGCACCGCCGCCTGGCCCTTATCGACATGGGTACCAATACCTTCCACCTGCTCATTGTGGAAGACCGGCCCGGCCAGCCGCCGCACCCGCTGCTGCGCACCAAGGTGGGCGTGCGCCTGGGCGAAGGCGGCATCAGCCGGGGCGAAATTGCGCCCGCGCCCTACGCCCGCGCTCTCCAGACGCTGCGCGGTTTCAAGGAAGAAATGGAATTGCACCAGGTAACGGAGGTGCGCGCCACGGCCACGAGCGCCATGCGCGTCTCGCGCAACGGGCCGGCGCTGGTGCGCGACATCCTGGACCAAACCGGCATTCAGGTCGAGGTAATCGGGGGCGAGCGCGAGGCCGAGCTCATTGCCAAGGGCATCCGGCAGGCCGTGGCCCTGGGGCCAGACAAGCACCTGCTGATGGACATCGGCGGCGGCTCGGTCGAGTTTATCATTGCCAACGAGGACACGATTTTCTGGAAGCAGAGCTTCGAAATCGGCGCGCAGCGGCTGCTCGACAAGTTTTTCCCCGAGCCCAGCGGCGTGTTTCCGCGCGAAAGCCTGCGCGCCCAAATCGCCTACCTGGCCGAGGCGCTGGCCCCACTCACGGCGGCCATCGCCGAGCACAAGCCGCTGACCGGCCTCATAGGCAGCAGCGGTAGCTTCGACACGCTGGCCGACCTCACAGTGGGCCGCGTGCGCAAAGAGTCGGAACTACCGCCCAGCACTTGGCTATCGGTGGCCGATTTTGAGCGGCATTTTGCCCACTTGCTCACCCTGAACCACGACGAGCGCGTGGCCCTGCCCGGCATGTTCCCGATGCGGGCCGATATGCTGGTAGTGGCCAGCGTCATTGTGGAGTACGTGTTGAAAACGTATGGCTTGACGCGCATTACGACCTCGGCCTTTGCGCTCAAAGAGGGCCTTTTAGCCGAGCTGCTCAGTAAATAAATTCAGGTGTAGCGTAAGCTTTATCTTACTCTACACTGCCTAGCCCGGCCCTGTCGCCCGCCACTTTGTGGATGAAGGCCAGCTTGCGCTGCACGTCGGGGCTGATGATGAACGGGTACGGGTCGGGCTGGCCCATGCTACGATTCAGGCTGTTGAGGGCGAAGGTGAGCGGCAGCCACATGGCCATAATCTGCCCAAAATCAGCTACTTGGTACGGGTCCTGGATGGCGGCGCGCAGGCCCTGCTCCGACAGTTCGTCGAGGGGTTCGAGGCGCAGGCCGTAGGCGTGGCCGGTTTGCAGCGTGTCGATGATGTGCAGGTAGTGGGCCCAGGTTTCGGCCCAGTCTTCCCAGGGGTGGCTGGTGGCGTAGGAGCTGATGTAGTGCTGCTGCCAGTCGGGCGGCGCGCCTTGGGCGTAGTGCTTTTGCAGGGCCTCGGCGTAGTCCTGGCGGTCGTCGCCAAAAACCTGCCGAAACTCGTCTAGGTGGGGCGACTTGTCAATGAGCCGGTCCCAGTAGTAGTGGCCCACTTCGTGCCGAAAATGGCCCAGCAGCGTGCGGTACAGCTCGTGCATGGCCTGCCGCGCCTGCTCGCGCTCGATGGCATCGGCCTCGGCTATATTAATGGTGATGAGGCCATTGTCGTGGCCCGTCATGACGCGCTGCTCGGGGCTTTCGTCGGCTTTGAAGTCAAATTGCAGGCCCTCGTCGGGGTACACGCGCTTGCTCACCACGGGCAGGTGCAGGCACAGCAGGCTGTACACGAGGCGGTGCTTGGCGGCTTCAATGTCCTGCCAGCGCTGCAAAAAACCGGGCTGGCTCAGGTCCGGGATGGTGCGGTTGAGGTCGCAGGCCAGGCAAAAAGGCGTGGCGCTGTCGGCGGGCACCAGCCAGTTGCAGGCGCGGTGCGCGTGGTTCTGGCAGTAGGTGTAGGGGCCGCTGGCGGGCTCGTTATAAAGACGATAGGTGCGGCCGTCGGGCTCAGCCACCAAGGGCCGCAGTTGAAGCTGGGTAGACTCAAAACCTACTGAATGGTGGCATTTTTCGCACTGGCTGTTCTCAAAATACAGCACTTGCCCGCAGTGGGTGCAATTAAAAAGTTTCACGTAGCATCGGCTTGATAACGCGGCTATGAACGGCCAAGCGCCGGTGAGGTTGGGCCGCATAAAGGCTACTCCCAATAATATGCACTACTGAAAGACACCCATTACGCACAGTACTTTTTTCGCTTAACAGCTACGGTTTGGAATTTTTCGTTGTTTATTTAACCCCCAACGCCGGGTTTATACACTATTATTCGCGAAAAGCCCTGTAAAATCTACCTCTCTTCTTATGCCAACTAATCCGCTACTGCGCTCTTATCCCGAGCAGCCCCAGGTGTGGGACGAGATGTTTCGGGCCGGCGCCGTGCGGCCCGAATACCAGGCCTTCGTGGCGGCTCTCGCTGACCTAGCCGGGGCCGAAATGACCCGCAAGGACGAGCTCGCCAAGAAGCTTTTTATGAGCCAAGGCATTACGTTCACGGTGTACAGCAGCGGCGAGGGCATCGAGAAGATATTTCCGTTCGACGTTATTCCGCGCATCATCTCCAATAGCGAGTGGCTGCGCATCGAGGCCGGCATCAAGCAGCGGCTCAAGGCGTTGAATATCTTTTTGAAAGACATTTACCACCAGCAGTTTATCCTCAAAGACGGCGTGGTGCCGGCGGCGCTGGTGTACTCGTGCCCGCAGTTTTTGCGCGAGATGATGCACGTGGCCGTGCCGCACGACGTGTACACCCACATTGCGGGCGTGGACCTGATTCGGGACCACGACGGCGAGTTTTACGTGCTCGAAGATAACCTGCGCACGCCCTCGGGCGTGTCGTATATGTTGGAGAATCGGAGCATCACCTATCGCATCTTCCCCGACCTGCTGCCCAAAAGCAACGTGCTGCCGGTCAAGGACTACCCCGATTTATTGTACCGCAATTTGCAGGCCCTGGCCGACCGTCAGACCAGCGACCCCACGGTGGTGCTGCTCTCGCCGGGTATCTACAACTCAGCCTATTTTGAGCACAGCACGCTGGCGCGCCTCATGGGCATTCAACTGGTGGAGGGGCGCGACCTGCTGGTGCACAACCACTTCGTGTACATGAAAACCACGAAGGGCCTGGAAAAAGTGGACGTTATCTACCGCCGCGTCGACGACGAGTTTCTCGACCCGCTGGCTTTTCGGCCCGACAGCGCGCTCGGCGTGCCCGGCCTGTACTGGGCCTACCGCAAGGGCAACGTGGCCATCGCCAATGCCATGGGCAACGGCGTGGCCGACGACAAGGCCGTGTACTGCTACGTGCCCGACATGATACGCTACTACCTCAACGAGGAGCCGATTCTGAAAAATGTGCCCACCTACCAGCTCGAAAACGCCGAGCACCGCGAGCTGGTTTTCAAGGATATGGATAAGATGGTGGTCAAGCGCACCAACGAAAGTGGCGGCTACGGCATGCTCATCGGCAGCGCCGCCACGGAGGCCGAAATGGCGGCTTTTCGGGACGCCATTTCGGCCGACCCGCGCAGCTTTATCGCGCAGCCGATTATCAGCCTATCATCCACGCCGTGCTACATCGACGGCAAATTGCAACCTAGGCGGATTGATTTGCGGCCGTTTGCGCTGTGCGGGCCCGATGGCATCGACATCGTGCCGGGCGGGTTGACTAGGGTGGCTTTAAGAGAGGGGTCGCTGATTGTGAATTCGTCGCAGGGCGGGGGCAGTAAGGATACGTGGGTGCTGGGGAATTAGGCCCGAACGTGGCGCCTCACCCCCCGGCCCCCTCTCCGAAAAGGAGAGGGGGAGCCGGACACAGGCCAGCTGTTAAATTCTCTTAAATTTTAAAAGCTTCTATTTAAAAAGTCGTTCGGCTCCCCCTCTCCTTTTCGGAGAGGGGGCCGGGGGGTGAGGCGCTACGTAAGGAAAGTAATATGCTCTCAAGAGTTGCCGATACTATCTACTGGCTGGGCCGCTACATGGAGCGCACCCAGGCCATGCTCCAGGTCATTCGCATTCAGTACATTGCCTCGCAGGACGAGCCGCACTACTGGGGCTGGCAGCCGCTGCTGCACACCTTCGGCGACCTCAGCGACGACGAGCTGGCCCAAAAAGCTGCCCACACGCCGCAGGTGCTCTACCACCTCATTTTCGACCGCGAAAACGGGGCTTCAGTGTACCACAACATCGTGCGCGGGCGCGAAAACGCGCGCGCCGTGCAAGACCACATCACCAAGGAAGTGTGGCAGAGCCTGAACGACTACTACCACCTTATCCGGCGCGACGATGTGGCGCACCTCACGCTGGGCGAAGACCCCGTATCGGGCTTCGAGGCCCTCACGCAGCAGGGCACGCTCTACGTGGGCACGGTGCAGAATACCATGCCCCGCGACGAAGGCTACATCTACCTCAAGCTGGGCAAGTTTCTGGAACGAGCGCTACAAACCGTTGATTTACTGACGCTCAACCAGCACCTTTTTGGGCAGCAAGACACCGCGCACTCGCCCGAGCTGCGCTACCTGCTCTTCGGCCTGCTCGGCTACGAGCTGTACGTGAAAACCTACCAGGGCCAAATCGACGCCACCAGCGTGCTGGAGCTGGTGCTCTACAATGCCGACTTTCCGCACTCGCTGCGCTACAGCCTCGAGCAGCTGCTGCGCTACTGCGAGCGCCTCAAGGACAAAAGCCGCCCCGAGAGCTACGAGCAGCTGCGCTTCCTCATCGGCAAGGCGCGCACTACGGTGGCCTACAGCACCATGCACCCGCAGCGCGATGGCGCGCTGGGGCAGTTTTTGGGCCAGGTACGCGGCGAAATGCTGGAAGTGACGGCGGCGCTGAGCAACCAGTATTTTGGAGGATGATTTCAATTATCAATTATCAGTCATCAATTATCACCTGGGCGCGGGCATTCTGCAAGTGGGTCTGGTAGTGTTTGATACCTGCTGATAATTGATAATTGCTCATTGATAATTGAAATAAAATGTCCATTTATAAAATCCTGCACCGCACGCGCTACGCCTACGCCGCGCCCGTTATCGACTGCGCCAACCAGCTGATGATATACCCGCTGCCCGACCACCGGCTGACGGTGCGCAGCCACACGGTCACCATTACGGGGCAGCCGGAGGTGGCCTCGTTTACCGACTATTTTGGCAACCAGGTGGGCGTGTTTTCGCTCGTGCAGCCGCACGCCGAGCTGCTGATAGAGTCGGTGGCCGAGGTCGAAACCCACGCCATTCAGTTTCCGATGGACGAGGCTACGGCCGCCGTGCAGTGGGAAAACCTGGCTGGCCTGCGCTTCGACGTTGAGTTTATGGACTTCCTGAAAGTAGCGCCCTCCGAGCTGGAGCCCGAGATTCGGCAGGCGCTGGGCGGCATCGTCACCTTCGGAGCCAAGCCCTTAAAGCAGGCGCTCGAACTATCGGAGTACGTGCACGATAACTTCCAGTACCAGCAGGGCGTGACAAGCATCGAAACGCCGCTGGAAGAAATCTGGCGCGGCCGGGCCGGGGTGTGTCAGGATTTTACGCACCTGCTCATTTACCTGCTGCGCCTCGGGGGGCTGCCCGCCCGCTACGTGAGCGGCTACGTGTGCCCCCGCGAGGAGGGCGTGCGCGGGGCGGGCGCCACCCACGCCTGGGTCGAGGTCTACGTGCCATTCTACGGCTGGCTCGGCCTCGACCCCACCAACAATTGCATCGTCAACGACGGCCATGTGCGCATGGCCATCGGCCGCAATTTTGCCGACGTCACGCCCGTCAAAGGCACCTACAAAGGCACCGGCGCGCATACCCTAGAGGTGTCGGTGCACATCGAAAACGGCCGCCCGATACCCGGCCACGAGGTGCCCGAAACCCCGGTCTACGTGCAGCAGTCGCCCGCCGCCACCACGCCGCCCATGAACTCGTATCGCAAGTACATCACCTGGGAGCAGCAGCAACAGCAGCAGCAGTAAAAGGCTTGCTTTTACGCCTTTTTGGCCTGTGGCTTAGGCAGCCACCGCACCAGATTGCCGAGTAGCAGCCCGAGGCCGAAAAGCCGCCAGAAGCTTTCGGCTGGAAGCTGGTGCTTGATGCGCAGAACACTTAGCATCAGCACAAACGCGATAAGTATCGTGTAGAGCGCGGGGGCGAGGCGGGGCGTTTTCATACTGCGGAGTTGGCTGAATGACGCTATCAAATTTCCTTATGGCTTGGCTTTAAACTCAACCGGCAGGGTGTAGGCCACGGCCACCGGCAGCCCACCCTGCCGGCCGGGCTCGAAGCGCGGCAGCTGCCGCACGGCGGCCAGCACGGCCGCATCGAGGGCGGGACTCAGGCTTTTCACGATTTTGACGTCCTGCACCGTGCCATCGGTGTCTACCACGAAACCAGCAAAGACTCGACCGTTTGGTAGTACTTCGCCAGGAGCCGCCTTCGGGTAGCTGATTTTGCCTTGCACCGCCTGCATAATGGCTAACTGGCCGCCCCCACCAGCAAGCTGCGGCATCTGCTCCACGAAGGTGTATACCTTATGGCCACTCCGCGTTACCGGCTGCGGAGTAATTGGCGGTATCGGCACTCGCGTGATAGTCACAACGTCCTGACCTGGTTTATTTCCATAAGCGATATTGACCTGCTGCGTAGTACCGGGCTCAAACTTGCCACCTGTACGCATAGAATCTTCGCGCTCTGCTAACCGAATCTTACGCTTAATATCCTCTTTAATGGCCTTGCGCGTCGCATCCATGGGAGCTGGTCCGACCTGCGCAAGCGCCGCGTGGCTACCGAGAAAGAACAAGCCACCCAACGCGGGCAGCACCAGCCACTGCTTCCAGCGGCGCACGGGATTTTGATTTTGCAACATGGCAATTCGGGTGAGGGTGAAGGAAAATGTGAAGGGCTGAAGCAGAGCGGAATAAGCGGGCGCGCCGAGCTGCCGCGCCGCCAGCCGGGCCAGCAGCGTGGGGTAGGCGGTAGCGCCGGTTTCGGGGGCGGCGACGCGGTCAGCCAGCAGCTCGTGGGTGAGGCGCAGGGCCGGCAGCAGCAGGTGGGCAAAGGGATTGGGCCAGAGCACGGCCCGCCACGCTTCGAGCCACAGCACGTCGAGGGTATGGCGCTGCTGCACGTGGGCTACCTCGTGGGCCAGTACGGCGGCAGCCTCGGCGGGCGTCAGGGCCGCCGTTTCATCCCAGAAAACGACCTGGCCGAACGAGCTGGTGAGCAGCCGCCCGCCGGTGCGAGCCAGCACGTAGCCCGGCCGCACCTCGCGGGGCAGGCGGCGGGCCAGCAGCCACAGCCGCCCCGCCTGCCAGGCTACGCGCCCGAGGCCCAGCGCCACCCCGGCCAGGTAGAGCGCGCCAAGCCACACCCAAACCGACCAATCGGCCTCGGCGTCGGCCACCCGGCCTACCGCTACCGTGGGCAGCAGCACCGCTACGCCGGTTTTGCTGGCTGCCACGGCCACCGCAGGGCTATTGAGCCACAGCGGCAAAGCGGGGCGCGGCAGCAGCGGCAGCGTGGCCGCCAGCACCGGGGCCAGCAGCAAAAAAGCGCGGTTGTAGCCAAAGCAGCGCTCGCCGCGCAGCGCCAGCCGATACACCAGCCACAGCGCGCCCAGGGGCAGCAGGGTACCGGCCAGCCAGGTCAGGAGGAAGGGTGCGCTCATGGCTGCGGGTCGGTTTCGGGTGCGTTTTGGGCATCGGCCTGGGCCTGGCGCAGCAGGGCATCGAGCTGGGCGGCGTCGAGGTTTTCGTCCTGGGCGAAGAAGGAAACCAGCTGCGTAAACGAGCCGCCGAAGTAGCCGCGCAGCAGCTTGCGCAGCGAAAAGCGGCGGTAGTCGTCTTGCGCTACCAGGGCGTGGTAGCGGTAGCCGCGCCCCACCGGCTCGTAGCCCACGAAGCCCTTTTGCTCCAAGATGCGCACGATGGTACTCACCGTGGTGAGGGCCGGCGCGGGGGCAGGCAGCTCGGCCAGCACGTCCTTGACGGCGCTGGGGCCGCGCTGCCAGAGGATTTGCATCACCTGCTCTTCGGCGCGGGTGAGCTCGGGGAATGGGGCTTGCATGGGTAACGCGGGTGGTTGGTTAGGCGAAGTACGCAGGTTTTCAACGTAAATTTTAGTTTATAACTAAAATTTACGTTGAAAATAAATAAAATTCTGATAACCAGATAATTTATTTCATGAGCAAACATCCGAAAACGTCTGTCATTGCGAGCACAGCGAAGCAATCGCGCCGCAACGGCACTCAGAAGGCTCGTCTTGATGCGATTGCTTCGCTGCGCTCGCAATGACAGGCTTTTGCACCAGCGTTGGCTCGACTACCCGCGTCGCCCTTTAGAAGAATAGTAGGTTTGTGTGTTACACCACCCCGCCCCCGCGCCGCGCCCCTGCGGCCCGGCCGGGCGGACGCCTCCCACCATGCCTACGTTCTCCTACCAACAACTTTTCACCTTCGCCGAGCAGGTTTTTCTCAGCATGGGCTGCCCGCCCGACGATGCCACGCTGGCCACCGAAACCCTGCTTTCGGCCGACCTGCGCGGCGTAGACTCGCACGGCGTGGCGCGGCTTTCGGGCTACGTGCGCCTCTGGGAGGCGGGCCGCATCAACGCCGCGCCGCGCGTGGGCGTCACCTACGAAACGCCGAGCACGGCCGTAGTCGATGGCGACGGCGGGCTGGGCTTGGTGGTGGGGCCAAAAGCCATGCGGATTGCGATGAAAAAGGCCGAGCAGGTGGGCACCGGCTGGGTGTCGGTGAAGAACTCCAACCACTTCGGCATCGCGGGCTACCACGCCATGCTGGCCCTGGCCCAGGACATGATAGGCGTGGCCATGACCAACGCCTCGCCACTGGTGGCCCCCACCTACTCGCTAGAGCGGCTTTTGGGCACCAACCCCATTGCGGTAGCCGTGCCCGCCGGCGAGCAGCCCGACTTCGTGCTCGACATGGCCACCACCACGGCCGCCAACGGCAAGCTCGAAATCGCGCAGCGCAAAAACCTGCCCATCCCCGCAGGCTGGGCGCAGGACGCCGAAGGCCGCCCCAGCACTGACGCTAATGCCGTGAAAAACGGCGGCGCCTTGCAACCCCTAGGCGGTGCTACCGGCTCGCACAAAGGCTACGGCCTGGGCGCGGTGGTTGACATCTTTTCGGCCGTGCTCAGCGGGGCCAACTACGGGCCGTGGGTACCGCCTTTCGTGGCGTTTTTGCAGCCCTCGGCCAACCCCGTGGGCCAGGGCCTGGGCCACTTTTTTGGCGCCATGCGGGTCGATGCCTTCCGCCCGGCTGATGAATTCAAAGCGCACATGGACAACTGGATAACTACTTTTCGCGACGCCAAAGCGGTGGAGGGCCAGCGCGTGCTTATTCCCGGCGACCCCGAGCGCGAAGTAGCGGCGCACCGGCTGCTCGATGGCCTGCCGCTGCTCGAGGCCGTGGTGCAAGACCTGGAAAGCGTGGGGGCGAAGTTTGGGGTAAAGCTTTCTTAAGCTGTTAGCCGTTAGCTGTTGGCTGTTAGCTTTTCTTGTTTAGAAAAACCAACAGCCAACAGCTAGCGGCTAACAGCCCTTGAAAAAACCAACTGCACCAGCAGCACCCAGCCCACGGCACTGCTCCAGCCGGCTAGCACGTCGGAGGGGTAGTGCACGCCCAGGTACATGCGCGCCCAGCCCACGCCCAGCGCGAAGAGTGGGGCCAGCGCCCACCAGCCGCGCCGATGCGGCGGCGTGATGAAAAACAGCGCCGCCGCCAGCGCCGCCGTGTCCATGGCGTGGCCGCTAGGGAAGCTAAACGTGTGCTCGGGCCGCAGGCTGAGCCACAACTCGGGCCGGGGCCGCGTGGCGATGCGCTTGACAACCTGCGTGAGCAGCATCGAGCCGCCCACGCCCAGCGCGAATAGCCAGGCGTCGCGGCGGCGGCCCAGCGAGCTGAGCGTTGCCGTGACGAGCACGCCGGCTACTATCATGGGGCCGGTATTACCCACGATGGTGAAAGTCAATGCCAGCTCATCGAAAACCCAGTGGGCGTGGCGGTGCAAAGCCAGCAAAATCGGCGCATCAAACGGCACACTGCCGCGCCCGAAAACCAGCGCCGCCATGCTGCCAAACACGCCCCAGGCCAGCGCGGCAGGCAGCCACAAGCTGCGGGTGGATGTGGGAGAAGCAGTAGCAACGAGCGGCGGCTGGGTAGCAGGCATAGCGGGCAAGTGAGCAGGCTGCTTACGCAAAAACCCGGCGAGCAGTGGCCGGAGCGTCAGGTTTTTGCCGCGCCGCATTTTGGCTCTCTACGCAAAACTCCGTAAGGGCGTGCTTACTACCTCAGCTGCGCGCCGCTACCCGGGCGGCAGCGGGGGCCTGCGCCCAGCCAGTTGCCAAAAAGCCGGGCCAGGCGAACGTTGTAGTTCGCCTAGCCCGGCTCGGCTTCCAAAAACGAGTAGCCAGAAAAAGCGGGTGGTAGAGGCAAATCCAAAGCCCCTACTACCCGCTTTTTCAGGCTACACATAGTACGCTACTTCAGATACTTGCCATTAACGGTAGCGCTGTCAAATCGCAGCCCCGGCAGGCTACTCCTTGTGCAGGCGCAAGGCCTGGCGAAAGGACGTGCCATCGGGCTGGGCACCCGTTACCAGCACCGTGTGCAGGCCGGGGGCCAGGGGGCTCAGGTCGAGGCGCTGGGCCTGGCCGCCGGCCACGAGCAGGCGCTGCACCTGGCGGCCGGTGGCGTCGAGCACCTGCACCTGGTAGCTGGCGGCGGCGGGCAGGGCGCTCAGGTCGAGGGTGGTGCTGGCCTGGGCGGGGTTGGGGTAGAGGCTGGCTTGCCCGGCCGCGCCGGCGGCACCCAGCTGCACCGGGCGCACCGGCGAGTAGGTGGCCGTGCCATCAAGGTCGACCTGCCGCAGGCGGTAGTATACCAAGCCGGCCGGCTGCGTGCCCAGCCCCTGCTGGTCTACGAACGTGTAGGCCGTGGCCGTGGCCCGGCTGCCCTGGCCGGCCACGCGGCCCAGCGGCGCATAGGTGGCGCCGTCGAAGCTGCGCTCTACGTCGAAATACGCGTTGTTCACCTCCGAAGCGGTGGCCCAGGCCAGCCGCGCGCTCCGGCCGCCGGGGGCCGCCTGCGCCGTAAACTCGACCAGCTTCACGGGCAGCGGGGCCGCCAGGGTGGCCGGCGCAGTGGCCGTGGTGGCCGTGCGCGTCGAGACGCTGATAATCCAGCCATCGCCGAGGTGCGTGCTGGCATTATCGCCGTGAATGGTGCCGCCGGCCGCCGCCGGGCGCAGGTACAGCCGGAACACCAGCGTGGTAACGCCCTGGCTGGGAGTCGTGGCCAGCACCGAGCCGCTGGCGGCCCCGCTGCCCGTGCCCCCATCGGGGGCCGCCGCGCTGTTCATGATTTGGGTGTTGCTGACCGCCAGCTCTGCCGAGCCGCTGAGCCGCGATAGGGTCACGCCCTTGGTCAGCAGGTCCAGCTCGGTGGTGTAGCCCGTTTTGGCGCCGCCCGTAGTGAACGAGCCGCCCAGGCCGGTGAGGTGCACGACCGGGTTCACCACGGCCCGGTTGAAGGTGAGCGTCAGGTCGGCGTA
>JAKONR010000298.1 GCA_022701825.1 Hymenobacteraceae bacterium
GCGGCAAGGGCTGCCAGTACGCCACCGGCGTGGCCCGCTCGCGGGCGCTGCTGGGGCCCTGGGAGAAGTACGCCCAAAACCCCATCCTCGACAGCAACGACACCTGGAAATGCCCCGGCCACGGCACCGTGGCCGAGCTCGACGGGCGCTGGTTTCTCTTGCACCACGCCTACTTCAAGCAGAGCCACGAATTTGTGGGCCGGCAGGGCCTGCTGAGTGAGTTTACCTGGAACGCCGAGGAGTGGCCCGAGTTTGTGCGCCGCAGCCCGCAGGCCCCGCCCCTCGCCGACCTCAGCCGCCTGCACGTGGCCGACGAGTTTGCGGGCAGCGCGCTCGGGCTGGACTGGCAGTGGCCCCTGGGCCCGCGTCCGGCGGCCGCCGTGGCCGGCGGCCGGCAGCGCCTCGGGGCCGAGCCCTCGCGCCTGGGCGCGCTGGTGGCCCGCCGCACGCACACTGCTACGTACAAGGCGGCTACTACCCTCAATTTTGCCGCTTTGCCCGTCGATACCTTCGCCGGCCTGGCGGCGGTGGGCGACCCGTATAACGCGCTGGCGCTCATGGCCGGCAACGGCCAATTGCAAGTATGGCACCTCAAAAGCGGCTTGCAGCAGTGCCTCACCTCGGTCTTTTTGGAGCCCTGCGATACGCTCAGCCTGCGCCTAGAGGTGTGGGGCGGCCAGCGCTACCGCTTCGCCTACAGCACCGACGGCGCTACCTGGCAGCCCATGCCCACCGAAAGCTTCACTCTCAACGGCACCTACCTGCCGCCCTGGGACCGCGGCGTGCGCCTGGCCCTGGTGGCCCAGGGCGCGGAGGACACTTCAGCTACGTTCCACAACTTTATTCTGCGCAACCAGCGGTAAGACAGGCTTTTTGGCTAAGCAACGGTCGTCATGCTTCGCTGCGCTCAGCATGACGACCGTTGCTCATTCACTCGCAAGACTTCACTTCGCCTGCCAGCTCACCGTCACGCCGGGCGTGTTGCCGGGCAGCATGGTGGGCGTGAACTGCCACTTGCCGCGCGGGAGTGCGGCGGGCGCATTCAGGCCGATGCCGGTGCGGGCAGCGGGGTGGCGGCCCCAGCGGTTGCGGTGGGTGAGGTAGGCCACGTGGGCGGAGAGGATGCCGAAGCCCGCCCCGGCAAACACGTCGGCCTGCCAGTGCTTGTTGTTGAGCATCCGGAACGCGCCCACGCCGGTGGCCAGCGTGTAGGCGCCCACGCCATACCACACGCTTTTTTCGCGCAGCTCGGTGTGCACGATGCTGGCCGCCAGAAACGCCTGCGCCGTGTGGCCCGACGGAAACGAGCGGTTGTCGGACCCGTCGGGGCGCTCGTGGCCGGTAGCCAGCTTCACCACGTACACCGAACTCAGCATAATGGCCTCCGACTTAGCCAAAATCAGGGCCAGGTTCACCCGGTCGTTGCGGCCCTCCACCCCGAAGGCCAGCACCGCGCCCAGCTCCAGGTAGGGCGCCCACTGCAGGTAGTCGTCGAGGTGGTTGCGGAAGCCGGGGAAGTTGCGCTGAATGTCGCGCCTAGCATCATACGACGAGTAAAACCCGTGGTCATCGACCACGCTGATGCCGTAGCCGATGAGCACGGCCGGCACCGCCGTGGCCCGCACCAGCTTGCTGTTGTACCAGGGCTGGCGCGGCGCGCCGGGCGGCGTCTGGTACTTGCGCAGGGTAGTGTCGGTGGGGGCCGGGGCGGCAGCGGGGTTTAATGGCACCTGGGCTAGCGCGGGCCGGGCGGCACCGGCTAGTAGGCTGGCAGTCAGGCCAAAAGCTAGTAGCTGGCGGCGGGCCGCCGCACCCGCCCCACGGCCCATAGAAGGTAAAAAGGGTATCATCATAGCTTTCTCAAAAAACGAAGCCGCCCCGCGCCTCTCGGCGCAGGGCGGCCCAACCTATACCGGCTGGCGCGGCGCAAAGTTATTTGCCCGCGTCGTCGGTGCTGGCCTTGCTGAGGCTGGCGGCATCTTTTACCAGCACGCGCTCGCCGTCCTTAAGGGTCTTCGACACGGCCCGGAATGGGCCGCTGACCACCTCCGTACCGGCCGGCAAGCCACTCTTAATCTCAATGTTCTGGAAGTCGCTGATGCCCGTTTTCACCGGCGTCAGCACGGCTTTGCCGTCTTTAATCACGAACACTACTTCCTCGATTTTAGCTTTCTGCACGGGGCCTTCTTCCTTGGTGGCCGTGCCGCGGTTGGGGCCGATGCGCACGCCGCTACCCTCCTGCTTGGCCACCTTGGCCGAGTCAGAGCGGGTAGTCACGGCGGCCAGCGGCACACTCAGCACGCCGGCCTTGCGCTCGGCGATGATGTCGACCGAGGCTGTCATGCCCGGCCGGAACGGCACCGTGGTGCGCCCGCCGGGGCCGGTGCGGATGAGGTGGCGGTAGCTGTCGGGCAGCAACCGCACGCGCACCTCAAACTCGGTCACGGCCTCGGCCGTGAGGGCGTCCTTGGCCGTGTTGGCAATGGCCGTCACGATGCCCCGAAACTTCTCATT
>JAKONR010000446.1 GCA_022701825.1 Hymenobacteraceae bacterium
ACTTATGCTACGAGGTTCACGCTGGCGAAGACCTGCACGATGGCATCAGCTACGAGCGATTTTTGACGGAGGTCAACGACCATCCGCGCGCCTGCTTGCTCTACGACCCCTCGCACTTCGTGCTGCATTGCCTTGACTATTTGGCGTATATTGACATTTACCACGAGCGCATCCGGGCGTTTCACGTCAAGGATGCCGAGTTTAACCCCACCGGACGGCAGGGCATGTATGGCGGCTACGAGCCCTGGCTGGAGCGGGCCGGGCGCTTCCGCTCGCTGGGCGATGGGCAGGTTGATTTCAAGGCTGTTTTCAGCAAAATGGCGCAGTACAACTATCCCGGCTGGGCCGTGCTGGAATGGGAGTGCGCCCTCAAGCACCCCGAAGACGGCGCCCGCGAAGGTGCGCAGTTCATCAAAGACTACCTCATCCGCGTCACCGACCGCACCTTTGACGACTTTGCGGCGTCGGGCGTCGATAACGCGCAGAATAGAAAACTATTAGGACTTTAACCCCCGATTTTCTCACCCATGAAAAAGCTAGTTCTTTGCCTCAGTGCGGCGGCCCTGCTCGCGGCCTGCGACTCGGGCTACAAGCCCGACGGCCCCGACCAGGTAAATGCCCAAAAAGCCGCCCAGCAGGCCAACGAATCCCCTTCGGCCCCCGACAGCGTGACGGCTACCAACGTGACCGCTAAAGCCCACCAGCTGCAAGTCGATACGGCCACTTCTAAAATCGGTACCTCCCCCACCGGCGTAGCCGATAATAGTCAGGGTGCCAAGCTCATGGCCTCGTCGGACTGCGCCAGCTGCCACCGCGAGCGCGAAAAGCTGCTCGGCCCGGCCTACGTGGCCATTGCCGAGAAATACCCCAACACGCCCGCCAACGTGGCCATGCTGGGCAAGAAAATCATCAGCGGCGGCAAAGGCAACTGGGGCGACATTGCGATGACGCCGCACCCGGCGCTGTCGGAATCGGACGCCAAGGAAATGGTAAAGTATATCTTGACGCTGAAATAGTGTAGCGCGGACTTTTAGTCCGCGAGTTTTACGGCTTATTCAGCAATACCCACGCGCAGCCCAACACCGTTCGCGCGACATCCTATCCACTCGCGGGCTGAAAACCCGCGCTACACCCCCAACCGCATGACTACTGCCGTTCGCATAAAGCTGTCCATCATGATGTTCCTGGAGTTTTTTATCTGGGGCGCGTGGTTTGTGACGCTGGGCACGTACTTGCTGCGCAACCTGCACGCGACGGGCACGCAGGTGGGCGTGGCCTTTCTTACGCAGTCGATTGGGGCCATCGTGGCGCCGTTTATTATCGGGTTGATTGCCGACCGGTTTTTCTCGGCGCAGAAGATACTCGGGGTGCTGCACCTGGCGGGCGCGGCGCTGCTGTGGCACGCCAGCACGGCCGCCGATTTCGACAGCTTTTATCCGAATATCTTGACTTACATGGTTTTGTACATGCCCACGCTGGCGCTAGTCAATTCCATCGCTTTTCGGCAAATGCAAGACCCGCAAAAGGAATTTGCCCCCATTCGGGTGCTGGGCACGCTGGGTTGGATTATAGCCGGCCTCACCATCGGCTGGCTGAACTGGGAGCAAAGCAACGGCCTGCAAGCCACCTTCCTGATGGCGGCCGGTGCGGCGGCGCTGCTAGGCATATTTAGCTTCACGCTGCCCGCTACCCCGCCCGTAAAGTGCGGCCAAAGCAGTTCGCTCGGCGATATGCTGGGCCTCGAAGCCATTGGGCTGCTGCGCAACCGCTCGTATTTGATTTTCTTTCTGGCGTCGATTGCCATCTGCATCCCGCTGGCTTTTTATTATGGGTTTACTAACCCTTTTCTCAATGAGGTGGGCATGAAGGCGGCGGCCGGCGTGCAAAGCCTCGGGCAAGTGTCCGAGCTGCTGTTTATGCTGGCTATTCCGCTGTTTTTCAAGAAGCTGGGCGTAAAGAAAATGCTGGCCATCGGCATGGCGGCGTGGGTATTGCGCTACCTGTTTTTCGCCTACGGCGACGGTGCAAGCAGCTACTGGATGCTCATTGCGGGCATCGTGCTGCACGGCGTTTGTTACGACTTCTTCTTCGTCACGGGCCAGATTTATACCGATAACCTGGCCGGCGAGCAGTTCAAAAGCGCCGCGCAGGGTTTCATTACGCTGGCGACTTACGGGGTGGGGATGCTCATCGGCACGCTGCTGTCGGGTCGCATTTTTGACCAGTACCAGCTGGCGGGCGGCACCCACGACTGGCGCATGATTTGGCTGATTCCGGCTGGTATCGCGGCGCTGGTGCTGCTGCTGTTTTTGCTGTTTTTCCGGGAGCGCACTACCGCGCCGGCTGCGCCCACGGCCGCCGTGCCGTATGGCGAAGCTTCTACCGTCGTGCCCGGTTAGCCTTCTACTTTTATGCCTACTTACAACCGCCGCGCCGCGCTCAAAACCATCCTCACCAGCACTGCCACGGTGGGCGCGCTGGGTTTCGCCAGCGCCTACGCGCCCGGCGACAAGCCGGCTCAATCTTCCAAGCCTTTGAAAAACAACATCAAACAATCGGTATGCCGCTGGTGCTTCCAGGATATGCCCCTGGAAAAGCTGTGCATCGCGGCCAAGGAAATGGGCATCCGGGGTATCGACCTAGTGGGCCCGGCCGACTGGCCCACGCTCAAAAAGCACGGCTTGGACTCGCCCATGTGCAACGGGGCCGAAATCAACCTTGCCGATGGCTTCAACGACCCGCAGTTTCACGCCCGCCTGCAAAAGCAGTACGCCGAGATGATTCCGAAGGTAGCAGCGGCGGGCTACACCAACCTCATCTGCTTTAGCGGCAGCCGCCGTGGCATGAGCGACGAGGTGGGCCTGGCCAATAGCGTGAAGGGCTTGCAGCCGCTGATGGCCCTGGCCGAAAAGCATAAAGTGGTGCTGGTGATGGAGCTGCTTAACAGTAAAATTGACCACCACGACTACCAGGCCGACCGCACGAGCTGGGGCGTGGCGCTGGCCAAAAAACTGGGCTCCGAGCACTTCAAGCTGCTCTACGACATCTACCACATGCAGATTGACGAGGGCGACGTCATTCGCACTATTACGGATAACCACCAGTATATCGCGCACTACCACACGGCCGGCGTGCCCGGCCGCCACGAGCTCGACGACGCGCAGGAACTGAACTACCCGGCCATTATGCGGGCCATCAAAGCCACTGGTTTTCAAGGCTTCGTGGCCCAGGAGTTTATCCCGCGGCAGGCCGATAAGCTGGCTTCGCTGCGCCAGGCGGTGCAGTTGTGCGACGTATGATAAGGAAATACGGATGTCATTGCGAGCGTAGCGAAGCAATCGCACCAAAGCGGCATCCGAACGGCCCGTCCCGATGCGATTGCTTAGCTGCGCTCGCAAGGACAGTTGAGTATCTAACTACCTACTATTCATGAAATCCGCCTTCCTCCCCACCCTACTTTCGCTCAGCCTTATTTCCGTGGCCCACGCCCAGCAGACCGGCAAGCCGGAAGACACCGAAGTGTATGAGCCGGTGCCCAAAGTGGTAACGCCCGGCCCATACACCACCAGCGCGCCGCCCTCCGATGCGGTGGTACTGTTCAATGGGAAAGACCTGGGTGAGTGGGTATCGGTGGCCGACCGCAAGGTACCGGCCAAGTGGAAAGTGGCCGATGGTCTGCTGACTGTGGACAAAGCGCAGGGAAACATCGAAACCAGGCGCACCTTCACCAACTACCAGCTGCACCTCGAATGGCGCGTGCCGGCCAACATCACCGGCACCGGGCAGGTGCGGGGCAACAGCGGCGTGTTTTTGGCCTCCATCGGCCAGGGCGACCTGGGTTACGAGCTGCAAATCCTTGACAGCTATAACAATAAGACCTACGTCAACGGCATGGCGGGTAGCATCTACAAGCAGCGCATCCCATTGGCCAACCCCATCCGCAAGCCCGGCGAGTGGCAGGCGTATGATGTGGTCTGGACGGCCCCGGTCTTTAAAAGCGATGGCGCGGTGCAGTCGCCGGCTCGCGTCACGGTGCTGTTCAACGGCGTGGTGGTGCAGAACAACGTGGCGCTCGACGGCCCCACGCAGTACATCGGCAAGGCCAGCTACCAGCAGGCGCACGGGCCGTCGCCCATCAAGCTGCAAGCGCATGGCGACAAGAGCGAGCCGCTGAGCTTCCGCAACATCTGGGTGCGCGAGCTATAATAGAGCAGCTTAATAACAAACGTCCGTCATGCTGCGCCACGCCCAGCACATGACGGACGTTTTTCATTACTTCGCTACCGGAACCGAATACGCCCGCCGCCCCACGCCTACCCCCGTAATCTTTACCGACTGCCAGCCCGTGGGCAGGGTCGTTTTGCGCTGCGTAATACCTAACGGCGTGATTTCTAGTCCACCAAAGCCCATGAGCACGGCTTGCAGCACGCCGCCCGCGCCGGTGGCGAAGTAAGGATTGGTACCGCCTTTGGTTTCGGCAATGACGCGGAAGGGCGGCAGCAGATTGGGCAGGTAGGCATCCTGAAAGAAGTGCTGCGCCTTACCGCCATCACCGAGGCGGGCGTAGAGCAGGGCAAAAATAGCCTGCGTCATGGCCGGCGTGCCTTCGTTGGGCACGCGGGTTTCGTAGTAGGTCAGGTCTTTTTTAATCTGGTCGGGGTCGGTGATGGTGCCGAGCGGATAGGCTAGCAGGTTTACGTCGCCCTGCTTGATGCCCTCACCGTGGTAGGTGGCGTGCTCCTGGGTCACGCCGTCGGGCATTTTCAGAATGGGAATATTCTGCGCCACCACCGTCCAATCGGGGTTGGCGCGCAGGCCGAGCAGTTTGGCGGCGGCAGTGGCGGCCCGCAGGTTGGCCTGGGCAGCAGCGTTGGTAAAGGCATCATTATCTACGTTTTCGGCCCACTCGTCGGAGGCAACTACATTCTTGATGTCGTAGTGGCCAGCACCATTACGCTCGACGCGGCTGGCCCAAAAGTCGGCCGTGGCCGAAAGCATCGGCCAGCCTTTCTCGCGCAGCCAGTCCCGGTCCTGGGTCACGCAGTAGTATTGCCAGGCGGCCAAGCCCACGCAGGCCGAAATATGATGCTCAAATGGCCCGCTCAGGGCCCACACCGGCGTTTCCTCTACGCCAGTATCAGCACTTTCCCAGGGGTACATGGCCCCCTGGTAGCCGTGGGCAAAGGCATTGCGCCGCGCTAGGTCGAGGCGCCGAAAGCGATACTCTACCAGCGACTTAGCTATCTCCGGGTGCAGTACCAGCAAAGCCGGATACATCCACAGGTCAGCATCCCAAAACACATGCCCGTTGTAGCCCAGGCCCGAAAGGCCCATTGGCGAAGGCGAATAGTCGGTGCCCGCCCGCGAAAAGCTGTAGAGATGGTACAGCATACTGTGCACATCCTGCTGGGCCTGGGCGTCGCCAGTTATTTGAATATCACTCTGCCACAGCTCTTTCCAAGCTTTTTGGTGAAAGTCGAGCAAGCGCTGCCGACCTTCTAGCCGGGCAAAGATGGTCAGCCGCTCGGCCTCATTAAGCGGGTCGGGGTGGTGGGCCGAGGTAATGCTGGAGCCCGCCACCGAGTAGGCATAGGTTTGGCCGGCTTTCAGGGCCTTGCCAAACTTCATGAGATGCATACTATTGTCCCACATCTCATGAATAATGCGCGGCTCTTGCCCGTGCGGCTCGGCAAACAAAAAGCTGGTGCTGGCACACAGCAACAGCTTGCCCGTCGGGCTTTTAGCCGACGAGGTCAGCAAGCTCAACGTGGCGTGCGGCCGGTCGATTTCGTTGTAGTAGTTCTGCACGTCGCGCAGGGCGTCGGGTGCTTCCATCACGCTGGCGGCGGTAAGGGCCACATCCTTCTTGGCGGCTACCGACACGTCGAGCAGCACCGTGTAGGGCAGGTGCCGCAGCGCATAGTAGGTATAGCTGATAGTGGCTTTATCCTGGTAATCAAAGCTAGTGGTGAAGGCCGCGCGCTGCATATCCAGCTCCTGCCGGAAGTTAGTCGCATCCTGCGCGTTAAGGCGGTGGCCATCTACTTCCAAGTACATATTCAGCAGGTTGAAGCTGTTGAGGAAGTTGCTCACCCGGCCCCGGCCGTACTGGTCGTAGGCCCCGGCCAGCACCACGCTTTTAAGCTGAAACGGCGCTGGCGACGATACCAGCCCAATCATGCCGTTGGCCACGGTCACGCCGTAGTAGTTGCTCGGGTCAACCTTACCGGCGGTAATGCGCCAGGGGTCAGGCGTTTGGGCAGCTAGGGGAAGGCAAAGCAGTAGCAGCAAGGCCCAAAGGCTGCTTTTTGGGCTGAAGTGGGTGGCAACTAACATGGCAGAACAATAAAGTACAGAAGAGTTGCCGCGCGGAGCGGCACGGCGGGCGGCTCCGCGCTAGCGGCAATGCGTGCGTAACCGCCGGTCAGGATTAACCCAACGCCTTACCATCAATTGGCCTGAATGGCCAGCACCCGTGCCTCAAAGGCTTCGTTAGGCAAAAAAGAACGGTTTTTGACCCGGGTTTTATACGCGTACACCGTATGAATGGAGTAACCTAAAATACGGCTAATCTGCTCGCTGTCAGTTATTCCCAGCCGAATAAGCGCGAATATACGAAGTTCTGTATTGAGCAACTGCGCCTCGGCCAGGTGAATACGGTCGGCCTCAGTAAAGAGGGCGTTGAACTCGGTCACGAAGTTGGGAAAAAGCTGCACGAATACCGTGTCGAAGCCCTTAAACAAATCAGTACGTTCTGACTTGATGTTGATTTCCTCAACCAGCCGCTGGGCAGTAGCTATCTGCTTGGTAGCTAACATAGTAGCTAATTTTTTCTTCAAGCTTTCGAGCTTGTCAATGTAGCGAGCCGTGTTGTTGAAATAGTAGCCGATGTACTCCTCCTTAAGGTGGTTAGCCTCATTCAGGCCCAGGTTTAGCTCCTGCAGCTTTTGGTTTAGTAGCTGCTGCTTATTATTGAGTACCTGCAATTTATCGTTTTTATCGTGCAGCTCCTGATTACTAGCGGCTAGCAGGGTCCCGGCCCGCCGCAAGCGCCGCAATTGCACGTAGCTGATGCAGGCAAAAACCAGCACTAGCGCCGCTAGTAGGCTGACGGCTAAGGTATAGCCTCTGGCCTGTTGGCGCTGGCTTTCGGCAAAAGCGATTTTTTGCCCGTCAATCAGCGAGGATAGCGGGGCCATCTGCATCAGGCGCTGCCGGGTATTGAAGAAGGCCGCCGCCTTTCTGGCTTCGCCGATGTAGCGGTGCGCCCGCTCCAGGTCGCCGCGCTCGTAGCAGTATTTGGCCACTAGGTACAACGCTATACCTTCTTTAGTCGATGATTTTAAGTCATTTATCGCCGCCAGTACCATTAGCCGAAAAGCAACCTCGGGCTGGCCAGCGTACTCGTACAGTTTACCCAGGTTGCAGGAAGTCGTAGCCAATTGATGGGCAGTGAGGGGCAGCCGCAAAAGCTGCGCGTACACGGCCTTGCCGGTTGGCAAGTCGTGCCGCTCGCGGGCTTTAAAAAGAAGCCGTGATAATTGCACGTAGGTGCCGGGACGAGAGTAATGTGCGGCCGTATCGGCATAGGCATACGCCTTGCTCAGATAAAGCGGGGTGTAATATGCATTAGGCTCGTATTCAGCTAGTTCAATACACACTATATTGTACATCTCGTAGAAATCGGCCTTGTCGGGAGGCGCTAGCTCCCGGGGCCTTACGGCTTGCAGTGTATCAAACGCTTCTTTGAAAAGGCCTGCCGAGCGCAAGGTGAATGCCAACCGAATACGCGCTACCTGGAGCAGTGCGGGCCTGCGCATACGACGGGCCAGCGCCGCCAGCCGCAGGCTGTAAGCAAAAGCTGAATCATACTTAAATACTTGGTATTCATCATAAATACGTAGTGCTATCTGGTAGCGCTGCGCGTCGTCGCTCTCGCTATTATGTAGCGTAGTAGTCAGACTGGTGATGCGAACAAGGCGCTGCTGGTCGTAGACAGTCTGGCGGGCTAGCGCTTCGTCAAGCACCCGTAGCAAGCTGTCGGGTTGGCTAGCACCAGCCTTGCCGGGCAATGCCCCAAATAGCAACCAGCAAAAGCCCAATAGCCAAATAGCTTGGGAGCGAGCAAAAAGAGGCACGGGTGGGAAAATAGAGGTGAGAGCGCGCAGCTTTATTCGGCCAATATACAACAGCTGCTCATTTCATAACCAGTAGCTTAGAGAGGTTGGGTAGTTACGCTTCCTGATTGCCTAATAGGAGGCATATAAGGCAGGTTTTTTAAGCCCATCGACCAGCAAAAATGTCTAAATATGACAGTATTTTCTTGGTTTACGCTTATCTATTACCTGATAAATGAGCTATATTTTTTGCTTCATTTATGAAACTAAAACCCTACCTTACAGCAATATAAAGCTCACAATGATTAATATTTTTTTTAGATTTTCTAATACAGGCTTGGGAGAAGCTCGGGCTGCAAATTCTTTTGCACAAGTCACCTGCAATCGATTTCAGTATTCAGCAGGGAGGTTCCGCTCTTTTTCTCGCCTATGCTGTCCATTTTCTTTCGCTACCAGCCGGGCCGTCGCACCGCCTCACCACTACACCTGGCCAGTTGGCCGTTGGCTTGGGTAGTATTGCTGCCACTAACTAGCGGGCTATTGACAGCTTGCAACCAGACGGCCAAAACTGAGCGCGCTGAAACTGTGGCGAAAGCTGCTAACGGCTCAGCGAACCTAGTCAAAAAACCGGGCTGGTGGAAGGAAACAGTGGTATACCAGCTGTATCCACGCAGCTTTCAGGACAGCAATGGTGACGGGGTAGGCGACTTGCGCGGTATCATCAGCCGGCTCGATTATATTAAAAGCTTGGGTGTGGGCACGGTATGGCTGAACCCAATTTACACGTCGCCTAATGACGATAACGGCTACGATATCAGTGATTACCGTCAGATTCAGCCGGAGTTTGGCACTATGCGGGATTTTGATGAGCTGCTGCGTGGCATGCACGAGCGCGGCCTCAAGCTGGTGATGGACGTGGTAGTGAACCACAGCAGCGACGAGCACCCGTGGTTTAGGGCGGCGCGCAGCTCGCGCACTAGTCCCTACCGCGATTATTACTACTGGTGGCCTGCTGAAAAGGGCACGCCGCCAGCACGTTATAGCACCTTCGACGTAAAGAAAAACGCCTGGCAATACGACTCGACAACCAAGAGCTACTACCTGCACTACTTTTCTAAGAAGCAGCCCGACCTGAACTGGAACAATCCCAAGCTACGCCAGGAGGTATACAGCCTGATGCGTTTCTGGGCTGATAAGGGCATCGATGGCTTCCGCATGGATGCCTTTCAGTTTGTGGCCAAGGACCCCAGCTTTCCGCCCATGCCGGGCCTCACCGAGCAGAACTACGCCAATGCCTACAACCACGGCCCGCGCCTGCACGACTACCTCAAGGAAATGAACCGGGAGGTACTTAATAAGTATAACCTGATGACCGTGGCTGAAGGTGCGGGCCGCAACCCACAGGAAGCCATGCTCTTCGTGGACCCCGCTCGCAAAGAGTTGGACATGACGTACCACTTTGAGGGCGTGGGCGTGGGCAGCGGCGCCGATACCTACCAGCTTACCGAGCTCAAGCAGGTATTTACGAAGTGGGACCACGAGTTTGCCCAAAAAGGCTGGCAGGCCATCGACCTCGGCAACCACGACCAGCCGCGCATGGTGAGCAAGTTTGGCGACGACCGGCCCGCCTTCCGAGCTGCCTCGGCCAAGCTACTCAACACCTTCTTGTTGACCATGCGTGGCACGCCCTATTGCTACAACGGCGATGAAATAGGCATGACCAATAGCCAGTTTAGGGGCATCGCTGACTACCGCGATGTGGCTGCCCGCAATGGCTACGCGCTGGTGAAGCAGCAGGGCGGCGACCTACCGGCTTTTTTTCATTCGCTGGCGCGCTTCGGGCGCGACAACAGCCGCACGCCTTTTCAGTGGGATGCCATGGCTAATGCAGGCTTTACCACGGGCACGCCCTGGCTTGGCGTGAACCCAAACTATCCCGCCCTCAATGAGGCGGCGCAGGACAAGGATTCCAGTTCGGTGCTTAATCATTTTCGCCGGGCTACGGCTGTGCGGCGGCAGCATAAGGTGCTGACCTACGGGCAGTACGCGCTGCTCGACGCGGCTAACCCGCACATCTGGGCCTACACTCGCACGCTGGGCGGCGAGCGGGCGCTGGTGGTGCTCAATTTTTCGTCGGTGCCCCGCCGCTGGGCTCTGCCCACCGGCCTCAAGCCCAGCGGCGCGCCCTGGCTCAACAACTACCCTACCCTGGCGGCCGGGCCGGCGCTGGCTTTGCAGCCCTGGCAGGCGGTGGTGCTGCCACTGCCATAGCCCTTTTTAGCACTACCCGCCGCGCTCAAAAACCGCCAGATTATGGGCAATTTTTCCGGAAACGTTTGCAACGCATCTACCTATCAGTAAGCTCTTTTGAGTATTCACTATTTTCCCACCTTTTTACTCTTCATCCATGCGTAATCACAGCTACTCAAGTCCTTACTCCTTTGAGCAGCCGGCCCCCCGGTCCGTTCTGAGCGGTAAGCTACTGCTCTTGACCCTTTTTTTGCCCCTCGCCGGCTACGCGCAAACCGCCCGCCAGGTAACAGGCAAGGTACTCGACGGTACGGGCGGCGGCCTGCCCGGCGTCACGGTTATCGTGCCTGGCACCACCACCGGCACGGGCACAGATGGCAACGGCAACTTCCAGCTGCAAGTACCCGCCACGGCTACTAAGCTCTCGTTCTCGTTTGTGGGCTACGCCACCCAAACGGTTGATATTACGGGCCGCAACACGTTAACTGTCACGCTCAAAGACGACGCCCAAGCCCTGACCGATGTGGTGGTAGTAGGCTACGGTACGGTGCAGAAAAGCGACCTGACCGGGGCCGTGAGTGCACTTGGGGCAAAGGAATTTAATAAGGGAACGTTTACTTCGCCCGAGCAGCTTGTGCAGGGCCGAGCGTCGGGAGTACAGGTAACACAGAACAGCGGTCAGCCGGGTGGGGCTTCTACCATCCGCATCCGGGGCAACTCGGCCGTGACGGGCACCGGCCAGCCCCTATATGTAGTAGACGGGGTGCCGCTTGATGGACGCTCAGCGCGCCCCGGCCTGACTACCTCCCTTGGCGATAGCCCCGACAGTAACCCGCTCAATTTTTTGAACCCGGCCGATATCGAGTCTATCGATATTCTGAAAGACGCGTCGGCCACGGCCATTTACGGGTCGCGCGCAGCCTACGGGGTAGTACTTATTACCACTAAGCGCGGCAAAACCGGTGAACCTCGCCTGGATATCGGTGCCTCGGGCGGTTTCTCCAATATTATGCGGCGCATTAAAGTGCTTTCGGCCGACCAGTTTCGGGCGGCCCTGCCCTACTATGGCGCCCCGCTGACTAATGACAAAGGGCTCAGCAATGACCCACTCGGTGCTATTCTCCAAACCGGACCGCTGCAAAACTACACTGCGGCAGTGAGCGGGGGCGGCGAAAACGGCCGCTACCGCCTTTCAGTGGGCTACCTCGACCAAAAAGGTATCGTTAAGAAAACCGGCTTTCAGAAGTACAGTGCTAATTTCTCAACCAACGTCAAGTTTCTGGAAAGCAAGCGCTTAGGAGTCGATGTTAATATCACAGCCAGCCAGTTTCGCGAGCAGTTGGCTCCCATCAGCAATAATGGCGACTTTCGGGGCAGCCTCATTGGCCAGGCTTTACAATACAATCCTACCGACACGCTTTACAACCGTGATGGCAGCCCCTTCGTGCGCCGCGGCACCATCATCAATCCGGTGGCACAGCAGCAGTACTACAACGACAACTCGCGCGTGAGTACCGCGTTGGCCTCGATTTCACCCTACTATAAATTTACTGATTGGCTAGAGTACCGGGTATTACTCGCAGCCACCTACAGCACCGGCATCCGGCGCACCTCTATCGACCAGCGGCTGAACATCGAGGACTATTTTGGGCGCGGCTACGCAGCCATTGCCAACAATGAGCTGCTAACCCAGCAGATGACGCACACGCTGAACTTTAACAAGAAGCTGGGCGCCGATTTCAACCTAAACGCGCTGCTGGGCTACGAGTATACCAAGTTTGCCAACTCGGGCTCGACCATCAGCGCCTTGGGGCCGCCTAACGGCTTTGGCACCTTCGGGCTGGATTATACCAATTACATCCAATTCTCCAATGCCTCGGCTCGCACAGTTACTTCGTTTGTAGACCCCGTTACCGAGTTGCAATCGTTTTTCGGCCGGGCTATTCTCAACTATAAGGGCCGCTACCTACTGACGGCTACGTTGCGCGCTGATGGCAGTACCAAGTTTGGAGCCAACAACAAGTATGGTTATTTTCCCTCAGCTTCGGCAGCCTGGGACGTCAGCCAGGAAAGCTTCTTTAAAGTTGAAGCCATCAACCAACTGAAGGCCCGCGTGGGCTACGGCCGCACTGGCAACCAAGAATTTCCGGCGGGCTCGGCCCAGGGCCAGTATGTATTCTCCAACAATGGCACGCTGGCTCAGAGCAACAACCCTAACCCGAATCTAAAGTGGCAATCGGACGAGCAGTATAACGCCGGGGTGGATGTGGCTTTGTTCAATAACCGCGTAACGCTGACCGCCGATTACTTCTATAAGAAAACAACCGACCTACTGTTCCCCAGCTTCCCTATCCAGCCCGCGCCTCCCGGCTCGGTGGTGCGCTGGATAAACCTGGACGGCTCAGTGGTGAACAAAGGGGTGGAATTAGTATTGGGGGTAACGGCGCTGGATAACCCACGCTTCGGCTTGAGCTTCAATGCCAACGCCACCTTCATCCGCAACAATGTATCGGGCCTGGCCGCGCCCATTCCTACGGGTACGCTCAGCGGCCAGGGCCTGTCGGGCGTGACGGTAGAGCGCATCCAGAGTGGCTACCCCATCAACGGGTTCTTTACTCGTCAATATCAGGGCATCGACGCTGCTACCGGCCAGGCCTCGTATGCTGATAATGGCTCGCCCACCTTCTACGCAGGCAATCCTAACCCCCGCACCTTGGCTGGGTTGAGCACCACCTTTCGCTTCCAGAAGCTGTCCCTGATTGCCAATTTCAACGGGGTATTTGGCAACATGATTTACAATAACACGCTCAACAGCGTCCTCAACGTAGGCCAGATTTTGACGGGCAAAAACATTGCCCTGTCCAATTACGAATCGCCAATTAAGGAGTCAACAACCAATCCGCTTACTGCCTCCTCGCGCTTCTTGGAAAGAGGCAATTATGTAAAGCTCACTAACCTGACTTTATCGTACGCCCTGGGCGATTTTGGTAAGATATTCAAAGGAGCCAGCATTTACGCTATTGGCCAGAATCTCTTCGTTATCACCAACTATTCGGGCTTCGACCCCGAAATCAACACTAACAAGGCATTTAATGGCGTGCCCTCGGCGGGCATCGACTACACCGGCTATCCTTCGGCCCGCACCTTCACCTTCGGCGTCAATTTCTCGCTCTAATCCCACCCACTTAGCTTATCCCTATCTTATGAAAAAGACACTTAACGCGGCGGCTATACTGGCCGTGCTGCAGCTGGCTAACAGTTGCAAAATCAATGAAGAGCTACAGGGCAGCCTGACTACCAGCCAGGTAGGCAGTGGTGGAGGCGGCAACTCATCGGCCCTGCTCGATGGGGTCTACAATGCGATGCGCAGCCCTTTTCAGGGGGCCACGCAGGTATTTGCCCTATCAGAAGTGAGTACCGATGAACGCCTGATGCCGACCCGCGGGGGCGACTGGGATGATAACGGGAAGTGGCGCCAGCTGCATCAGCACAACTGGGATGCCGACCACCAAGAAGTGCGCGATGCCTTCAATAACTTGAATGGCGTCGTGTACGCTGCTACCGATATGCTGCGGTATAACCCTACCACGCAGCAACAGGCCGAAGCCCGCTTTTTGCGCGCTTGGGCCATGTACTGGATTTTGGACCTCTACGACCAGGTCCCTTACCGCGACCCCGGCGAAAGCGTAATTGAGGCGTCGCGGGTGCGCAAGGGCACGGCAGCGCTCGACTACATTATGAGTGAAGTAAATGCCGTAATAGCCAACCTGCCGGATGCCCCGGTATATCGGGGCACGAAAGACGCCGCCCGGGGCCTACTCATGAAGTGCTATCTCAACCGAGGCGTGTACGCCAACCGGCAGACACCCACTTTTGCGGTCGCTGATATGAACCAAGTTATCAGCTTGGCCGACCAAATAATCAGCAGCGGTCGCTATCGGTTTGCGAATAACTACTTCGACAATTTTGCCCCCGACAATAGCAATGTTGGTACGGAAAATATCTTCACGGAACTGAACCAGGGCGGCGTCAGCAGCGGAGCGCAGTATGACCTATGGCGCTTCATTTCGCATTATAATATGACGCCAACCGGCTACAACGGGCCTACCGCGCTGTCAGATTTTTATAACAAGTTTGAAACCAGCGACCTGCGCCGCAGCCAGGTATATCGCTATACTAATGGGCCAGCTAATCCCGGTAACCGCGTGAACGTAGGCTTCCTCATCGGCCAGCAGTACAATCTGCAAACTGATGCCCCGCTCACCGACCGCACCGGGGCGGCGTTGGTTCTTACGGCTGCCGTTAATATCATCGAAACTGACCCTAAAACGCTGGAGCGCACGGGAATTCGCCCGATGAAGTATCCGCCTGACTTCGTCAATAACGGAGCTGGTACAATTGACAATGATATGGTGCATCTGCGCCTGCCCGACGTGCTGCTAATGAAG
>JAKONR010000355.1 GCA_022701825.1 Hymenobacteraceae bacterium
AAGGTGCGCGTGAACACCATTTCGCAGTCGCCGACCAAAACCACGGCCGGCACCGGCATCAGCGGCTTCAACGCCTTCTATGAGTACGCCGAAAAAATGGCCCCCCTCGGCAACGCGCCCGCCGAAGCCTGCGCCGACTACTGCGTATCGCTGTTCTCGGATTTCACGCGCTTCGTGACCATGCAAAACCTCATGCACGACGGCGGCTTCAGCAGCGTCGGCATCTCGGAGGCCATCGTGGATGCCATCACCAAGTCGTCGGAACCGGCCGCTTAGCGCGCGCCGCCCTGGTAGCAACCACTGCAAGCAGCCTGGCCCCGTCGGCCGGGCTGTTTGTATTTGGCTTGGTACCGGGCATTTTTTACTCGGTAGGCTGCGCCTACCAGCTTTTTCCTGACTGTCTTTTCCAGTGCCTATGCTTGCTTTTTCGCGTTTTCGCCTCCTTTTTTTAGCTGCTAGTTCCGCAACTGGCCTGCTGGCCGCTGGCTGCGCCACCCGGCCCGCGGCCACTACCGCGCTCGGCGCGGGCGGCTACCTGGTGTACATTGGCACCAACGTGGCCGGGCCGCAGGATAATACCATCTACCTCTACCGGCTCGATGCGAATACTGGCGCGCTCACGCTGGTGAGTGCCCAAAAAGGCGGCGCGCAGCCCACCTACCTCGCCCTCGATGCCGGGCACCGCACCCTCTACGCCGTGAGCGAAACGCAGTCCTTCCGGGGCCGGGCCAACTGCGGCGGGGTGAGCGCGCTGGCTATCGACCAGCAAACCGGGGCGCTCACGCTGCGCAATCAGCAGCCCTCGCTGGGCGCGTCGCCGTGTTATATTAGTCTTGACCGCACGGGTAATAACGTGTTGGTAGCTAATTATTCAAGCGGCAACGTGGCGCTGCTGCCCCGCCAGGCCGATAGCCAGCTGGCCGCGCCCGCCGACAGCAGCCAGCACCAGCTGCCCTTCGGCCCGCACAAAAACCAGAACGCGGCGCATGCCCATTGCATCCTGCCCGCGCCCGACAACCGCTACGCCTTCGCCGTGGACCTGGGCACCGACAAGGTGTACCGCTACCAACTCGACGCCGCGCACCACAAGCTGGGCACGCCGGCCACCGTGGCGTTCACGGCCAAGCCGGGGGCGGGGCCGCGCCACCTCATTTTTCACCCCAACGGCCGCTGGGCCTACCTCGAAAATGAGCTGGGCTCGACCATCACGGCGTTGACCTACGACGCTAAGGCGGGCACCTTCCAGGAAATTCAAACCCAGACGCAGCTACCAGCCGGCTTTGCGGGCGAAAATTCGGGGGCCGACGTGCACGTGTCGCCCGACGGGCGGTTTGTGTACGCCTCCAATCGAGGCGATAATAGCCTGGCTGTCTTCGCGGTAGATGGCGGCAGCGGCCGGCTGTCGCTGGTGCAGCACGTGAGCACGCAGGGCAAAACGCCGCGCAACTTCTCGCTCGACCCCAGCGGGCGGGTGCTGCTGGTAGCCAATCAAAATTCCGATAACGTCTTTACCTACCGCGTTGATAAGCAGTCGGGTAAGCTCACGCCCACCGGGCAGTCGGTGCAGGTGCCCTCGCCGATGTTCGTGCAGGTCGTGGCGGATTTTACGAAGTAGGCCAGTAGCTTGGACTTTGTAGTCCGAGCGCTCGCGCAGCGAGCATCTACGTTTGCTTACGCGGATGCTCGCTGCGCGAGCGCTCGGACTACAAAGTCCAAGCTACTGGCTCACTACTCGCCTGCCAGCGGCAGCAGCGCCAGCAACTCACTCTCCGAAATAATCGGCACCTTGAGCGTTGTCGCCTTTTCGCGCTTGGCCGGCCCCATGTTGTCGCCGGCCACCAAGTAGCTCAGCTTCTTGGATATGGAGCCCGTGATTTTGCCGCCGTGCTGCTGAATCAGGGTTTGCAACTGCTCGCGGCTGTAGTTTTCAAATACGCCCGAGAGCACGAAGGTGAGGCCCGCCAGGCGGTCGCTCACGGCTTTGGGCGGCTCGCCGCTCACCTCCAGCTGCACACCGGCCGCGGCAAGGCGCCGCACCTGGGCCTGGTTTTCGGGCTGCTGGCACCAGAGGGCCACGGCATCGGCCGTGACGCCGCCCACATCGGGCACGGCGGCCAGCTCGGCGGCGGGGGCGGCCATGATGGCGGCCAGCGTGCGGTAGTGCTGAGCCAGGCGCTGCGCGCCGCCCTCGCCCACGTACCGGATGCCGAGGCCAAAAAGCACCCGCTCGAAGGGCACGGTTTTGCTTTTTTCGATGCCCGCGAGGAGGTTGTCAATGGACTTTTCGCCTAGGCGGTCGAGCACGATGAGCTCGGCGCGGCGCTGGGGCAGGTCGTAGATGTCGGCGGGCGTGGCTACTAGGCCCAGGTCGAAGAAGCGGCCCACAGTCTCGGCCCCTAAGCCGTCGATGTTCAGCGCCTTGCGTGATACGTAATGTTCGAGGCGGGCCTTGAGCTGGGGCGGGCAGGCGCGCTCGTTGGGGCAGCGGTAGTGGGCCTCGCCCTCGGGGCGCACCAGCGGCGTGCCGCAGGCCGGGCACTCGGTGGGAAAGCGCACGGGCTCGGCCCCGGCGGGCCGGGCGGCGAAGTCCACGCCCGTGATTTTGGGGATAATCTCGCCGCCTTTTTCCACGAATACGAAGTCGCCCACGCGCAGGTCGAGCAGTGCTATCTGGTTGGCGTTGTGCACGCTGGCGCGCTTCACGATGGTGCCAGCCAGGGGTACGGGCGTGAGGTGGGCCACCGGCGTCACGGCCCCGGTGCGGCCCACGTT
>JAKONR010000376.1 GCA_022701825.1 Hymenobacteraceae bacterium
GGCAACACGGGCATGGGCCTGGCCCTCACGGCCATCGCGAAGGGCTACAAAACCATCTTCGTGATGAGCGACAAGCAGAGCAAGGAAAAGCAGGACATCCTGCGCGCCGTGGGCGCCGAGGTCGTCATTTGCCCCGTCGATGTGGCCCCCGACGACCCGCGCAGCTACTACTCGGTGGCCCGCCGCCTCAACGCCGAAACGCCCAACTCCTTCTACCCCAACCAGTACGATAACCTGTCGAACACGGCGGCGCACTACGCCAGCACCGGCCCCGAAATCTGGGCGGGCACCGAGGGCAAGGTCACGCACCTGGCCTGCGGCGTGGGCACGGGCGGCACCATTTGTGGCATCAGCAAGTACCTCAAGGAGCAGCACGCGGGCGTGTTCACGCTGGGCATCGACACCTACGGCTCGGTATTTAAGAAATACAAGGAGACCGGAATTTTCGACGAAAACGAAATTTATCCCTACAAAACCGAAGGCATCGGCGAGGACATCTTGCCCAAAAACGTGGACTTCGACTTCATCGACCAGTTTATCAAGGTAACCGACCAGGACGGTGCGCTCATGACCCGCCGCCTGGCCCGTGAAGAGGGCTTGTTTGTGGGCTGGAGCTGCGGCTCGGCCACGCACGGAGCGCTCGAATATGCCCGTGAGCACCTGAAAGAGGAGGATACGATGGTAATTGTGCTGCCCGACCACGGCACCCGCTACCTCGGCAAAATCTACAACGACGACTGGATGCGCGCCCAAGGCTGGCTCTGAGCAAGCCGCGCCCGCTGCTAATGCGGCTAGTTAGTGTTAACTTCGTAGAGGTATCTGAAAAACCGAGAAAATTATATGGAAGTGCTAAATCATATCGTGCTGGTGGATGACAACGAAACGACGAGTTTCCTCAACAACCGCCTGCTCGGTCGCCTGGCCCTGGCCAGCAAGGTGAGCACTTTCTCGCGCGCTGAAGAAGCCTGCCGCTACCTTTGGAAGGACCTGGCTACTACGCCCGAGCCCGCCGCCGACCTCGTGTTTGTGGACCTGAAAATGCCGGGCATGAGCGGCTTCGAGTTTTTGGAGCAGTACAACCAGCTGCCCCAGCCCGTGCAAGACCGCACCGTGGTAGCCGTGCTCACGACCTCGATGCACGCCGCCGATACCGCCCGCGTGGCCCAGTATCCCAACGTGGAGTATCTCACCAAGCCCCTGACCGAGGAAAAGCTGCAACGCCTGCTCGCCAAGCGCTTTGACACCAGCCCAAAACCTGTGCCAGCCAAATAGAAACCAGCTGCTTCAAGCAACGCCCGGTTGCCTGCACTGCGCAGGCAACCGGGCGTTGTGTTTTGGTTAAGAAATTAGCCTAGAAAATTCTATGAGAGCAGTCATGCTTCACTGTGTTCAGCATGACCCGTGAAGCAGTTTAAGCAGTTACGCTTACAAACTCAAACTTCTCCCCGTCAAACAAGCCTTTGTCGCTGAGCTTGAGGCTGGGAATAACGAGCAGGGCCATGAACGAGAGCGTCATAAAGGGCGCTTGCAAGCCCGAGCCGAGCTGCGCCTTGGCAAAGGCGTCGAGCTTGGAATATGCGGCGGCCACCTCCGCGCCGGGTTGGTCGGACATGAGGCCGGCTACGGGTAGCGGCAGCACCAAGTCGGCCCCGCCGGGGCCCACGGCGGCCAGGCCGCCGTGGGCGGCCACCACGGCATTGAGGGCGCGGGCCAGGCTCTCGTCGTCGACGCCTACGGCGGTGATGTTGTGCGAGTCGTGGCCCACGCTGCTGGCCAGCGCGCCCGCTTGCAGCCCAAAACCCTTGATAAAGGCCACGGCGGGCGGGGCTCCCGGCGCGTAGCGGTTGAGCACGACCAGCTTGAGAATGTCCTGCTTTACATCGGGCAGCAGCGTACCATCGGCCGTGGGCAGCGCCAGGTTGCGCCGGGCGGTAATGAGCTGCCCATCAAAGCACTCGATAACGGGCGTGAGCGACGAGCTGCCCGCTGCTGCGTGCTCATCGCCCACTACTAACTGACCAGCCCGCACCGGCTCGGCGTGGAAGTTATTGACGACCGCCACCGGGGCGGCGGGCAGCAGGCACTGCCCGTTTTCGGCCACCAGCGCGCCATCGAGGTAAGTTTGGCGCACCGCAAAATCGGTGAGGTTATCGACCACGATAAAATCGGCGGGGTCGCCGGGGCGCAGCTGGCCCACGGGCAGGCGGTAGTGCGTCACGGGGTTCACGCAGGCTACTTGCAGCACTTCAAACACGCTGTAGCCCAGGGCCACGGCCCGCGCCACCAGTTGGTTGATGTGGCCCAGCAGCAGCGTATCGGGGTGCTTGTCGTCGGAGCAGAACATGAGGCAGTCGTAGTAGCGCGGCAGCAGCTCGATGAGGGCATCGAAGTTGCGCGCCGCCGAGCCCTCGCGGATGAGGATTTTCATGTCGGCCGCCAGCTTGTCGCGGGCCTCGTCGGCCGTGAAGCACTCGTGGTCGGTGCTGATGCCGGCGCTGGCGTAGCGCTCGGCGTCGTCGCCGCGCAGGCCGGGCGCGTGGCCATCCACGGGGCGGCCGTAGCGCAGGGCCAGGTCGATTTTATCCATCACCAGCGGGTCGCGGTTGAGCACGCCGGGCCAGTTCATCATCTCGGCCAAATAGCCGATTTTGGGGTTCTGAAACAGCGTTTCAATGTCGGCCGCCGTAATCTCGGCCCCGGCCGTTTCAAACGGCGTGGCCGGCACGCAGCTCGGCGCGCCAAAGCAAAACTTGAACGGCACCTGGGCGGCATTGTCGAGCATGTACTGCACGCCGGCCACACCCAGCACGTTGCCGATTTCGTGCGGGTCGCTCACGGTGGCTACCGTGCCGTGGGGCAGCGCCAGGCGCGCAAACTCGCTGGGCACCAGCAAGGAGCTTTCCACGTGCACGTGGGCATCCACGAAGCCCGGCAGGGCGTAGGGCAGGGCCGCGTCGGGGCCGGTAGCGCCCGCCACGGCCTCGATGGCCGCGAGGCGGCCCCCAGCCACCCGCAGCGTAGCCGGGTAAATGGTGCGGCCCGGAATATCAACCAGGTTGACGGAAAGCGAAAAATCAGTAGTCATTTGAAGCTGAATAAACTAACTGCCCGGCGGCCCGCGTTGGGCAACATAGTCGCAGCGAAGTACTTTTACCGAAAAACAATTGTGCCGTGAAGCTATTCCCTAATTCCCGTTTGCTCGCCGGCGTGCTGCTGGCGGCCGTGCTCAGCACCGCCAGCGGCTGCGCCCGCCACAGCTCGCTGCAAAAGAAAACCCGCTGGTACAAGAGCCACACCGGCAAAGCTACGCCCTGCCCCTGCGGGCACTAGGCGCGCGGTACTGTAAGCTTCGGCTTGCGCGCGGCTGGGCTTGTGGGCCGGACGAAAGCGGCGCATAATGAATCAGTTATCAGTTTATTTTTATAAATCCTGACGTAACGCAAGCTAAAGCTTACGCTACATTTTCGTATGCCTAACCAGTCGCCCCAGGCCCAGGCCCTTACCACCACCGCCGCCGACGTGCGCCAGCAGCTGAGCCTGGCGGGCTACGGCGCGGAAGAAGTAGCGCACCTCGGCCGCGTTATCGACGCGCAGCGCCGCAGCCTGGCCCCGGCCGAGCGCGAGGGCTTTTGCACCGCCGTAGGGTGCTATTTGGGCGAGTGCCTGGTGCGCACCTACCAGGGCGAGTGGGCGGCCGGGCCCGACGGCACTACGGGGGTGGGCATCGCGGGTCAGCTTTTTTTTAACCCATTTTTTCTGGTAAAAGAACAGCTCGATAAGGGCGCTGCGGCTTCGGTAGCCGCCTTTTTTGCCTCGGTGCCGTGGCGGCTGGCCGAGCGCTCGGCCGCGCAAAAGGCCAAGATTTCGTAATCTTGCGGGGCCAATGGCCAATCCCGCGTGTTTATGAAAAACCTCGTAATTGCCATTGACGGCTATTCT
>JAKONR010000386.1 GCA_022701825.1 Hymenobacteraceae bacterium
GTGAAGGCTCCCGGCTTCGGCGACCGCCGCAAGGCCATGCTCGAAGACATTGCCACCCTCACGGGCGGTACCGTTATCAGCGAAGAGCAGGGCTACAAGCTCGAAAACGCTACCCTGGAATACCTGGGTACGGCCGAGAAAATCATCATCGACAAAGACAACTCGACCATTGTCAACGGCAAAGGCTCGAAAGATGCTATCACTGCCCGCGTAGGCCAGATTAAGGCCCAGATGGAAACCACTACCTCGGACTACGACAAGGAGAAGCTGCAAGAGCGCCTCGCCAAACTGTCGGGCGGCGTAGCCATTCTCTACATCGGTGCCAGCACTGAAGTAGAAATGAAAGAGAAGAAAGACCGCGTGGACGATGCCCTGCACGCTACCCGCGCCGCCGTTGAGGAAGGCGTGGTGCCCGGCGGTGGCGTGGCCCTCGTGCGCGCCCTCGACGCGCTGGAAGCGGTGGACACCCACAACATGGACGAGCGTACCGGCGTGAACATCATCCGCACGGCCCTGGAGGCTCCCTTGCGCACCATCGTGGCCAACGCTGGCGGCGAAGGCTCGGTAGTGGTGCAGAAAGTGCGCGACGGCAAAGGTGACTACGGCTACAACGCCCGCGAGGACCGCTACGAAAACCTGGTGGCTGCCGGTATCATCGACCCCACCAAGGTAACCCGCTTAGCCCTCGAAAACGCTGCTTCTATCGCCGGCCTGCTGCTGACGACCGAAGCCGTTATCTCGGACGAGCCCGAGCCCAAAGAAGCTGGCCATAGCCACGGCGATGGTGGCATGGGCGGTATGGGTGGCATGGGCGGCATGATGTAAACCGCAGATTCAAACGAATTTTTAGGATTTAACGGATACGCCCGGCTGCGCCGGGCTGGCTTCCGGTAAGTTGATTAGTTTGTTTTGAATACGAAGAAGCCCCGCTGGACCCTGTCCGGCGGGGCTTTTTGGCTGTAGCGCGAAGCGCTGCTTAGTGTTTCGTTGCGCACGTTATTTTAGTTGCGTGTAGCATCGGCTCATTCAGCAAGATGCAAGTCTTGGGTTCTGGCTCACTTACTAAAAAAAGGCCCCGCCGCACGATGTGCGGCGGGGCCTTTTTACTTCTGCAAAAGAAGAACCGGTAGTTAGCCCCGGCCGTGCATCATGGCGAAAAGCTTGCGCGAAATAGCGATGAGCAGCAGGCCTGCTGCAATAACAAAACCCGCGATGAGGCCAAAAACCTTTAGTGCGCCCAGCGTTTCGACGTAGGCGGCGATATAGCCGCCCGCGATTTGGGCCACGAAAGGGGCCAGGAACCACACGCCCATGAGCATTGACGTGAGAGCCGGGGGCGACAGGCGCGACACCATCGACAGGCCCACGGGCGACAAGCACAGTTCGCCGACGGTGTGGAAGAAGTAGGTGGCCAGCAGCCACAAAATGCTGGCTTTGATGGTTTGGTCGGCTACGTCGCCGCCGCGTTGCAGCGCAGCACCCACCATAAACAGAAAGCCTACCCCGAGCAATATCATGCCCAGGCCCATTTTTACGGGGATGCTCAGGTCTTTGCCCTTGCGGCCCAGGCTCACCCACAAAGCGGCCACGGGCGCGCCCAGCAATACGATAAAGCCGGCATTTACTGACTGAAACCACGAGGTAGGAATCAGAAAGCCTAGGACTTCCCGGTTGATGTACTTATCAGTGTAGAGTGTGAGCGACGAACCAGCCTGCTCAAAACCCGCCCAGAAGAACACCACGAACAGTGTAATCACGAAGATGACGGCCATGCGGTCGGTTTCTTCCTTGGTCAGCGGGGCCTTGGCGGCCTTGGCTTCGGCCGAGTCGCCGCGGCCTTCGGGCTGCATACCTACCGCGCCCAAGTACTTATTGCCGAACACGTTGAAGATAATCTGACCGAGTATCATGCCCGCGCCCGCCGCCAAAAAGCCGTAGCGGAAGCCGTAGTGGTCAACCACCATTTGCTGCGTAGCGGGGTCGAGGTGGCGCACGGCGAAGAGGTTTTCGGCGAAGTAGCCGCACACCAACGGCGCCAAAAAGGCCCCCGTATTGATCCCCATGTAGAAGATGGTGAACGCGGCGTCGCGCAGCGGGTCACCCTGCTTGTAGAGTTTGCCTACGATGGTCGAGATGTTGGGCTTGAAAAAGCCGTTGCCCAGAATGATGAGCAGCAGCCCGAGAGCCGTAGGCCAGGGCAAGCCTAAAAAGGCGCCTTCGGCGGAGAGGGCCGGCTGCATAAAGAGCATAAACTGCCCGATAGCCATCGTGACGCCCCCGATGAGAATGGCCCGCCGCTGCCCGATATACTTATCGGCCAGCCACCCGCCGATGATGGGCGTGAAGTACACAAAGCCCGTGAAGTAGCCGTAAATAAGGCTGCCCATTGCCTCCGGGATGCCCAGGCCGCCCGCCAGCGCCGTTTTGGTAAGGTACAGGGTAAGCAGGCCCCGCATACCGTAGTAGCTGAAGCGCTCCCACATTTCGGTGAGAAAGAGCAGATAAAGGCCCGGCGGATGCTTGGTAGCGAATTCTTGGGAGGGCTGCTCGCGCAGGGCGGTGGCTGGTTGCATGAAGAAAAAAAGTGGGAATAAAAGGAAAATAAGAATTTACCCGGCTTCCGGAAAAAGTTGGGCTTGGGTAAAGCTAAGGAAACTTTGGGGGATGGCCCAAATCAGGTAGCCTCCCGTCAGTCATTCGGCCTTGCTGCCAGCTACTTAATCCTGCCTTCACTTATCGCTTCGCCAGTAGCCCCGCCGCAGCCTAGCTCCAAAACCGATACTACCACAGAGCCCCGCCAGAAACGCTTCCGGCGGGGCTCTGTGGTAGGCTTTTTGGCTTTTTTACTTCGTTGCAATCACCCGCAGCCCCAGCAGTCGGTAGGCATCGCCGTTATAAAAAACGGGCATTACCAGGTAATTGGGCGCGTTGGCTTGCAGGCGGGCGCGGCCCATGAGGCTGTCTTCGTGGTGGCCCAGCAGCAGCAGGTCGCGCACCTCGCGCGAGCGGGCGTTGTAGCTGGCCACCACCGTCAGCCCGCCCGTGCGAAAGGTCGTCACCGAATCGGGCAGGGCGAGCCGGGATTCGGGCATACTGGCGGCCAGGGCGGCGGGCAGCGGCCGCGCCTGCCCCAGGCGCTGGTGCAGGCCGTCGATGGAGACGCCCAGCAACGCCGGCACGTCGGCAGTAGGCGCCACCTGCGTGCGCACGATATCATTAGCCGCTACGTGGCGCGGCTCGTGCGTGCGCGAGCAAGCCGCTAGCAGCACGCCCGCGCCTAGCACGGCGTGGCGCCTACCGGGCCAGGGGCGCGGCTTGCCGGGCGGGCGCATCAGTCGGAGGCCGCCGTTTTGGCGGGCTTGCCGGCCATCTCGCTCAGGTAGTGGCGCACGACCAGGGCAATGGAGGCATACGACTCTTCGAGACGGGCCAGAGCGTCCTGGGGCGACATCCAGCGCACTTCCTCGATGTACTCCTCGGTTTGGGGGCGCATCACCGTGTCGTCGAGGCACTTCATCACGTACCAGCTGGTTTTCTTGAGCATTTTATTGCCCTTGTAGGCGTAGGAATGCCAGGTGCTGGGCAGTTCTTCCCCCAGTTCCACCTTGATGTTGCACTCCTCCTCTACCTCGCGGATGGCCCCGAGGGCCACGTCCTCGTCGCGGTTGAGCTTGCCCTTCGGTAAGTCCCACTTGCCCAGGCGATAAATCATCAGCACCTGGCCTTCTTTCACCACCAGGCCGCCGGCGGCCTTGGCAATCTTAAACTGGTCTTTGAGGTGCAGGATGAGATTTTTCTTCTTCCGCACCAAAAGCGTGAGCGAGTCAAGCTTTTTTAATTTTTTAACTTCCATCAGCCGCAGCAGGCGGTCGAGGAAGGCGGCGGAGGCGTCGCGCACGAGCACGTCGCCCACCAGGTCTTTGCTGGTGAATTCGTCGGTAGCCTCCAGAATGAGGTCGTACTTATGCTTGTAGACCTTCT
>JAKONR010000396.1 GCA_022701825.1 Hymenobacteraceae bacterium
CTCTGCACTACACCAAGGACCACGAATGGCTGCGCCTGGAAGGCGATGTGGCGTACATCGGCATCACCGACCACGCCCAGCGCGAGCTTGGTGACATCGTGTACGTGGACATCGACACGCTCGACAAGGACATTGCTCAGCACGACGTATTCGGCACCGTGGAGGCCGTAAAAACGGTTTCCGACCTCTTTAGCCCCATCAGCGGCACCGTGCTCGAAGTAAATGCCAAGCTGGCCGACGCCCCCGAAACCGTGAACTCGGACCCCTACGGCGACGGCTGGCTGGTAAAAATGTCGGTGGCCGACGCCTCCGAAATCGACGGCCTGATGACCGCCGAAGCCTATGGCGAGTTGATTGGCGCCTAAGCTTCGCGCCCACGCCGCACCTGTTTCTAGAGCGCCATGCCCAGCCAGTGCCCCCGGCGAGCATGGCGCTTTTGCGCTATTTTGCCTTCTTCCTTGTTTGAGCTATGTCTTCGTTCGTAACGCCCCGCCGCACGTTTGCGCTGCTGCCCCTCATTTGGGGCATCGTGATGCTTGTGCTCACCCTCACCCCCGCCCAGGCCATGCCCGAAACCCCGACCTGGGAGTTTCTCTCCTTCGACACGGCGGCGCACGCGGGCGTGTTTGCGGTGCTGGCCGTGCTGTGCTGGTTTTCGCTGGGCCAGCAGCGGCGCTGGCCCACGCTGGCCCGCCACGCGGGCTGGGTTGTGTTCGGGTTTTGCGTCGCATTTGGCGCGCTCATTGAGGTGCTGCAATACGCCATGCACGTGGGCCGCCACGCCGACTGGACCGACCTGCTCGGCGACAGCGTGGGCGCGGCCCTGGCCCTGCTGCTCGTGATAGGCGGCTGGCGCTGGTGGCAGCGCCGCCAGCTCGCCACCGCCGCCCTCCTAGTGCTGCTACTTCTCGGTAGCAGCCTTTTTTTTGCCCCACTCGCCCGCGCTCAGGCCCCCGACCTGGCCCGCGCCCGCCGCACCATTGAGGAACTAGCTGCGCCCGCCATGCACGGCCGCGGCTACGTGCAGGGCGGCGAGCACGTGGCCGCCGCCTACCTGCGCGGGCGGCTGAAGCAGCTGGGCTTGCAGCCGCTGGCGCCCAATTATACCCAGGCTTTTGGGCTGGACGTGAACACGTTTCCGGGCGCGTTGAGCCTGAAATTTAATTATGGGCAAGGGCAGCTGCTCGCACACCAGTTTGGCGAAGCCGGGCGCGACTACATCGCCGCCCCCGCCTCAAGCGGTGGCCATTACCAAAAGCTGCCGGTGCTGCTATTCGACACTACGGCCTTTACTAGCCAGGCCAGCCAGCAGCGCCTGGCCGCCATTTCGCTTGCTGACAAGGCCCTGCTGCTAACCGGCCGCGATGCCGCCCGGCTCAACACCTTACCCCTTGCCCTCCAACAGCACCTCGACTCTGCTAAAGTTTGGTTGAAGTGCGTGCCCAAGCTCACCGGCTCGCTGGCTGGCGAGCAGCTTCGGCGGGTAGAACTAGAGCTGCTGACTCCTTTTGTTTACAAGCCCGAGCAAGTAAGCCGGCACGGCACGGCCATCCCGGCTTTTCCAAACGAAACGGTTGATATTCAGCTCGACGCCAAGCTCCTGCGCAACTACCAGACCCAAAACCTCGCCGCCGTGGTGCGCGGCAAAATGCAGCCCGATAGCTTCCTCATCGTGTCGGCGCACTACGACCACCTGGGCATGATGGGCCACGCCGCCTACTTCCCCGGCGCCAACGACAACGCCAGCGGCGTGGCCCTGCTGCTGGAGCTGGCCGCCCACTACGCCCGCCCCGAAAACCAGCCCGCCTATTCGGTCGTGTTCCTGCTTTTTGGGGCCGAGGAGGCGGGGCTGGTGGGCTCGCGCTACTTCGTGGCGCACCCGCTGGTGCCGCTGCCGCGCATCAAATTCCTAGTGAATCTCGACCTGCTCGGCACCGGCGAAGACGGCGCCACCGTCGTCAACGGCAAGGTCTTCGAGCCGGCTTTTGGGCGCCTCACCGCCCTCAACGACGCGCACCACTACCTGCCGCGCCTCACCGCCCGCGGCCGCGCCGCCAACTCCGACCACTTCCCATTCTCCGAAGCCGGCGTGCCCGCGTTTTTCCTTTACACGCGGGGCGGCAGCACCGCCTACCACGACGTGCACGACCAGCCGGCGGCCCTCTCGCTGGCCGGCTTTGCGGGGGCTTTTGGGCTCGTGCGCGACTTTCTGGACGTGCAAATGGTGTACCGTAAGCCTTAGCTTGCGATGCGTTGGCTTGCGCAACCAGGCGCCGCGCAAGCTAAAGCTTACGGTACACAAAAAGCCCCGACCGCTAACCGGCCGGGGCTTTTTGTACACAATTTATTTTTTTAACAACTACCTATAAACGGCTTTTATCTTAACGCTAATTCACTAATAATCAGTCACTGTCTATTCCCCACTTCCCGCATGGCGCGGTACTTCCTTAGCTGTTGGCTTTCAGCGAATTCAGGATTTTTTTGGCCAGCGGCTCCCATTCGGGCTTCTGGCGGTCGGCGCAGTTGAAGGTGCAGATGAG
>JAKONR010000486.1 GCA_022701825.1 Hymenobacteraceae bacterium
TTTGGCGCTCCCAGCCCTTCGCCTTGGTCTCAAAGGCGCGGCGGGCGTCCTTCATGCCCTGGTAGCCTTCGAGCAGCTTGCCCGACTCGACATACACGATGGCCCCAGCGCTGGGGGCCGGGCCAGCGGGCGCCGCCGCCACAGGGGCCGCCGGCGCGGGCGTGGCAGCGGCTTCTTCGGCGGGCGCGGGCGTAGCGGCGGTCGTGTCGGTATCGGTCGTAGCGACGGGCGCTTCCGTAGCCGCCACGGGGGCCGCCGCCACGGCGGCCGGGCGCTGGCTGAAATGCAAGAAATATAACACGGCTACTGCGACGAGCAGCACCGCATTAAAAACTAACTGGACAGGATTCTTCATACTAGCAAAGGTAAAGCCCGTGGCAATTATCAATGAGCAATGAATAATTATCAGCTTATAAACGAGCCAATAATTGCTCATTGCTTATTGCTCATTGCCTCGGCTGGCACTGCCAAGTGAATAAGGGCATCGCCTTGGTTCACGACCGGCATGTGGTTGAAGCCGATGACGTAGCCGCTCAGCGGCGACTCCAGGCGCACCGATTGCAAGCCGTAAGGGTCAGCTATCGAGCCGTATAGCTGGCCTTTTTCTACGTAGTCGCCGAGCTTTACCATTGCCCGAAACAGGCCGGCGTAGCGCGCCCGCAGCCAGCGGTGGCGCTGGCACACAATGCTGGGCCGCGCCGGCACCGGGCCTCCGGCATCGCTCATGCCCAGGTGGTGCAGCACCCGCAACGTGCCCGCGATGGCCTCCTCGATGCCGGGCTCGTCGAGGCGCAGGCTCTCGCCGGTTTCGTACACGATAATCGACTTGCCCAGCGCGTGGGCCGTGGCCCGCAGCGAGCCCGACCGCAGCCGGGCGTGCAGCGTGAAGGGCGCCGCGAAAGCTTCGGCCAGGCCGTCGGTTACGTCGTCCTCGCCCAGCACGGCACGCAGCTGCGGAAAATTGGCGCGGGCCGCCCCGCCGGTGTGAAAGTCGATGCCCACATCCACGAGCGGCATAATCTCGCGCATGAAGCGGTGCGCCACCCGGCTGGCCAGCGAGCCCCGCGGGTGCCCCGGAAACGAGCGGTTCACGTCCTTACCGTCGGGCACCTCGCGGCTAAAGTTCAGAAAGCCATAGATGTTAAGAATCGGAATGGCGATAATGGTACCCCGCGCGGGCCGCAACAAATCGCGCCGCAGCAGCCGCCGAATAGTTTCGATGCCGTTGACCTCGTCGCCGTGCATGCCGGCCATCAGCAGTAGCACCGGGCCGGGCTCCGTAGACCGAATCACGTGCACCGGCACGTCGATAACCGTGCCCGAGGGCAGCTTGGAAATAACCAGCCGCGTGAGCACCCGCTCGCCGCGTTTTATGGCTAAGTCGTTGAGGTATAAAACGTCGTCGGTCGGCATGGGCAGAGGCGTGGGCAAAAGCAGCCCTGCGTCAAGAATCCGGCCAACTGTAGTGCTTTCGGTGTAGGGTAAGCGTTAGCTTGCCGTTTGAAAGGCCGTTAGCTCGATTAAAACGGCAAGCTAACGCTTACTCTACACTGGCTAGTCGGCGGCCGAGTCGGGGGCCGACTTTTTGGGCTTGGCTTTGCGCTTGCGCTCGGCCAGTGCGGCCGTGTAGTCGATAATTTGGCCCGCGATGTCGAGGCCAGTGGCCTTTTCGATGCCCTCAAGGCCGGGCGACGAATTGACCTCCAGCACCAGCGGCCCGCGCTGGCTTTGCAGCATATCGACGCCCGCAATGCCCAGGCCCAACGCTTTGGTAGCCAGCAGCGCCGCGGCTTTTTCGGAGCGGCTCAGCTTCACGAGCGTGCCCACGCCGCCGCGGTGCAGGTTCGAGCGAAACTCGCCTTCCTTGCCTTGCCGGCGCATGGCCCCCACCACTTCGCCATTCACCACGAAGGCGCGCACATCGGCGCCTTTGGCCTCGGCAATAAACTCCTGCACCAAGATGCGGGCCTTGAGGTTGTGAAACGCTTCGATGACCGATTGGGCAGCTTTGGCGCTTTCGGCCAGCACCACGCCCAGGCCCTGCGTGCCTTCTAAGAGCTTGATAATGACCGGCGCGCCGCCCACGTGCTCGATGAGGGCGGGCACGTCGTCGGTGAAGTTGGCGAAGGCGGTTTTGGGCATGCCCACGCCGGCGCGGCTCAAAATTTGGGTCGAGCGCAGCTTGTCGCGCGAGCGCACGATGGCCTGGCTGTCCACGGCCGTGCGCACTTTCATCATCTCAAACTGCCGCACCACGGCCGTGCCGTAAAACGTGACCGACGCCCCAATACGGGGAATAATGGCATCGGGCCGGGCCAGCGGCCGGCCCTGGTAAATAATGTCGGGCTGCCCGCGCTCTAGCACCAGGCTGCACTGCAAATGGTCGATAACCTGGGCGTCGTGGCCGCGACCCTGCGCCGCCGCCACCAGCCGCTTCGTAGAGTACGAGTTGGGTTCCCGCGAAAGAATAGCCAGGTTCATAACGTAATTACCAGCACTAACCAATTAAAATAAAGATACTTATCGGCGCCGCCTACTGGCCGACGCACTGCTTTTAACTACTAAAAGCTACCTGCACCATTGCGTTTGCGGCTGCCAAGCTACGGCTAAACCCGGCCATCGGCGTCAGGTTTTGGGAGCAGCCGGCGGGCAGCGGCCCGGCGCTCAGCTTTATAAGATAAATCGCGCCGCGCCACATCCACCACAAACTGGCCCAGCCGCAGCAGCGTGCGGCCCAGCAGCACGGGGTGGCGCAGGTCGGCGCGGTTGGCCAGCGAAAACTCGGTGGTGAAATCGCGCCCGTAGAGGCGCACGGTGGTGGTGATGACGAAGCGCGACTGCACCTCGCCGTTGGAGGAGCGAATGTCGCGCCGGTCAAACTCGTGAAAAGCCAGCGGGCGGCCATCGGTGGCGGGGTGGCCGGGGTCGAGCAGGCGCACGTGCAGCACCGGCTGGCCGGTGGCGGGGTCGGGCACCAGCCGCACCTCATCGCAGTGAATGGCGCTGGTGTAGGCTCCCGTATCGACCTTGGCCTGCACGCCGCGCACGGCCAGCGCGGGCAGGTCGATGAGTTCGCGGCGGCCGAGCACGCGCTTTTTGGGGGGCTTGGGCTTGAGCATGGGTTACTACAACAAGGAAGAATAGGCAGGCAACGCAAAATACTGCCGCGCCCTTGCCCACGCGGCCGCTAAAGGTAGCGGACGTTGAGGGCGAGGGCGCGGCAGTATTTTATACGCTACTAGTGGCCGCGTTATACTGGCTCTTCAATATTGCTGCTGGTTCAGCAGGCGCTCGTATTCGCGCTGGGTACGCTCGCCCCGGTTGAGGGGGCCGTAGGCAGCCAGGCCTTGCAGCACCAGCCCAATACCCCAAAAGGCAGACGTCCAGATGGGCCAGGGCAGTTCGCGGTGGTGGCTGTGCGCCTCGGGCAGCAGCGCCCACAGCAGCCACAGGCCGGCATTGATGAGCAGATACACCACCAAATGGCCCTGGAACTTGGTGCGGGCCTTGGCAATCTGCCACAGGCGCTGGTCGCGGAGGGTGTCGGTAGTGGTAGCTGTGGCGGGGCGGCGGGGCTGCATGGCGTTCGGGGGTTAGTGGTGGTTGGAAGTGATGGTCAAATGTAGAATTTTGACCTATCTCTTCGCAATTTGGGCTTACCGAAGCGTTGGGCGGCGCTGCTGAAGCGCCCCAAACGCCGCCTGAAGCGACACGTACAACGCGCCCAAATCCCGTCATTTTTCCATGTCAACCTTCTCTTCCCGCCTGCGCATCGTGCAGGGCGATATTACCAAGCTCGACACCACGGCTATTGTCAACGCGGCCAATACGTCGCTGCTCGGCGGCGGGGGTGTCGATGGGACCATTCACCGGGCGGGTGGCCCGCAGGTTTTGGCCGAGTGCCAGCAGATACGGGCGCGGCAGGGCGGCTGCAAAGTGGGCCAGGCCGTCATCACGAGCGGCGGGCGGCTCCCAGCTGCCTACGTTATCCACACCGTGGGCCCGCACTGGAACGGGGGCAAAAAAGGCGAGCCCGAGAAGCTAGCCAACTGCTACCGCAGCAGCCTGCAGCTAGCGGCCGATAACCAATTGGAATCGGTTGCTTTTCCGGGCATTAGCACGGGTATTTACGGCTACCCAAAGCCCGAGGCAACGGCCATCGCGGTGCGCGAGGTGCGGCAGTGGCTGGCCGCACACGAGTACCCCAAAGAGGTTGTTTTTGTGGCTTTTGACGACGAGGCCAAGCAGCTGTACGAGCAGGCGGTAGCGAGCTTGTAGCGTAAGCTAAAGCTTACGCTACGGCCACGCCTAGTTCCTCTACGCGCTCCTGCACCTGGCGCATGAGCCAGAGCGGCGTGCTGGTGGCCCCGCAAATGCCGACACTAGCGGCATTGGCGAACCACTCTTCTTGCAGCTCATTCTCGTTTTCGATGAAGTAGCTGCGCGGATTCACCGCATTCACGACCGTAAAGAGCGCCTTGCCGTTCGAGCTTTTGCGCCCGCTCACAAACAGAATTACGTCGTGCTCCTGGGCGAAGCGGGCGAGTTGGGGCTCGCGGTTGCTCACCTGCCGGCAAATGCTGTCGTTAGCGTCGAAGCTTTCGAGCGCGCCGCCAGCGGCGGCGATGCGGGCTTCGATGAGGGCCTTCATCTTGTAGAAACCAGCCGTGCTTTTGGTAGTCTGGCTGAAGAGCGTGACCGGGCGTGTGAAGTCAATCTGGTCGAGGTCGGCCTCGTGCATCACGATGAGCGCCTGGTTACGCGTTTGGCCGGTGAGGCCGATAACCTCGGCGTGGCCGGGCTGGCCGTAGATTACAATCTGGCCGTTTTCGCGGGTGGTGGCGTCGAAGGCGTGCTTCACCCGGTTTTGCAGTTTCAGCACCACCGGGCAGCTGGCGTCTATCAGCTCCAGGTTGTTTTGCAGGGCCAATTGGTAGGTTTCGGGCGGCTCGCCGTGCGCCCGAATCAGCACCTTGCAGTCGTGCAGCGTGCCGAGCTGCTCGCGGTCTATCACGCGCAGGCCCTGCTTGTTAAGGCGCTCCACTTCCATGCGGTTGTGCACGATATCGCCGAGGCAATACAGGGTTTCGGCCCCGCTGTTCAGCTCATCTTCGGCCATCTGAATGGCGAACTCAACGCCAAAGCAATAACCGGAATTTTTATCGATGGTAACCTGCATAGTAGCTAGATAACAGCCCGGCAAAACGCTGGGTTCGAAAAGGCAAAGGTACGGGAATATAGCGGAAGCGTTAGTCAGTGTGCCGTAAGCTTTAGCTTGTGAGCGAGCGCCGCGAGCAGGGCGTAAGCGGACGTCTGCCAACGCAGATGCTCGCGGCGCTCGCTCGCAAGCTAAAGCTTACGCTACCCCTTGCCGACCTTTGCCGACTCGCGCCCGGCTTATGCTGTTCAACTCGCTTCATTTCCTCGTTTTTTTTCCGCTGGTAGTAGGGCTCTACTACGCCCTGCCGGCGCGCTGGCGCGCCCCGCTGCTGCTGCTGAGCAGCTACTACTTCTACTTCAGCTGGCGGCCCGCATACACGCTTTTACTGCTGGCTACTACGCTCTTAGACTACTACAGCGGCGTGCGCATGAGCCGCCTGGCCACCCAGGCGCAGCGGCGGCCCTGGCTCTACCTCAGCCTAGCCAGCAACCTAGGCACGCTGTTCATTTTCAAGTACTTCAATTTCTTTCGCGATACGGCGGGCGCGCTGGCTACC
>JAKONR010000123.1 GCA_022701825.1 Hymenobacteraceae bacterium
GGCAAAGAGGCCGGTCAGAGCCGCCTGCAAATGAGCTACGCCCGCCGCCTCGAGCGCCCCGACTTTATGCAGCAATTGCCCCTGCAGCTCTACCAGGACCCGCGCAACTACCGCACCGGCAACCCCGGCCTGCTGCCCGAGTTCAGCCACAACCTGGAGCTGGGCCACCAGCTCAACCTGGCCTCCGGGGCCAGCATCACGACCACGGTGTTTGCTCGCTTTACCGAGCAAGCTATTCAGCGCTTGCGCTTTATCGACACCACCGCCACCCGCACCAACGGCGTGGGCCTCGTAACGGCCGAAACCTACCAGAACTACGGCAGCACCACCAACCTGGGCCTCGAAATGACCTGGGCCCAGCCCCTGGCCAAGTGGTGGCGCGTGCAGGCCAGCGGCTCGCTCTACCGCTCCCAAATCGCGACCAACGCGGCCGACCAGGCCAACCGCTCGGCCCTGGCCGGCAACGTGCGGCTCTCTAACAACTTTACGCCCCGCAAAGGCCTCGACGTGCAGCTCACCGGCACCGTGCGCTCGACGGTACTCACGGCCCAGGGCCGGCAGTTGCCCACCGGCGGCCTCGACATCGCGGTGCGCCAGCGCCTGTTTCAGGACCGCGCCGCCCTCACCCTCCGCGTGTCGGATGTGCTAAATACCCAGGTGCGCCGCTCCGAATTGGCCACGCCCGAGCTGCAAACCTCGCTCTACAACAAGCGCGAAACCCGCGTGGGCTGGCTGGGCTTCACGTGGTACATCGGCGCCACCAAGGCCAAGGCCGGCCGCATCGAGAGCAGCCCGAGCGGCGGCGGCGGCTTCGGCGGCTAATACCTCCCCCACAATCAAGTAGGGCATACTGAGCCGGCGGACGTGGCTCGCGTGAACCTGGTCCGGGTTCATGGCGCGAGCGAGCTGCCAGGCCGGCTCGGTATGACCTAGTTGAGCCGGATTTTTCGGGACTAGCGCAACGCACAAACTTCTACCAACCAACACACTACGGTAATCAAACACCGGTTTCTAATGCCTTGCTTTGCACCGCGTTAGCCGCAATCCAACTCCTCCTTTTCCCTTACCATTTTTTCTTTCTGAGTCATGAACGCTTCGTCTTTGTTTTTCGCCGCTGCTTTGGTTTTCTCGTTCGGTGCTTCGGCCCAAAATCTCGTAGCCGTGCCCGACGCGCAGGAGCTGGCAGGCAGCTATTCGGCCGCCCAGGCCGCCGCCCGGCCCGCCAGCGCCGGCAGTGTGCGCTACTTCGGGGTGGTGGCCTCGCAAGATGCCAAGCACGAGCAGTTTGGCCAGCTGCGCCAGGCCTTTGAAGCCTTCCGACCCACGCTGGTAGTGGTCGAAAAACCCGACCTGGGCGTGGCTAGTACCGAGGCCGCCACCATCGCCACCAAGGGCGTGCCCGGCTACACCCGCCTGCTAGCCCAGCAACACAACGTGCCCACCGAGCGCCTCGACAACCCCGACGCCGAGTACGCCTACCTGCGCACCAAGCTCGACGCCGAGCAGCTCAAGCTCTACTACCTGCTGCGCGAAGCCCGGCGCTTCCGCCTGCGCACCGGGGCCGATAAGGCACTGACCAAAAAGGCTATGAAGCAGCTCCTTGCCAACAGTGCCACCTTCCTGCCCGGCCTCGACAACACCATTCGGAGCGTAGACGAACTGGCCGCCGCCTTCCAGAAGCACTGCCCCGGCGCTGGCCAGTGGTGGGATGCGCCCGCCACGTACTTCTGCCCCCAGGCGGCCAGCCTCTACCCCGTCGGCTCGTTTAGCCGCACCCTCAACGACGCCATCAACGAGTATCGCCAGCGCTACGTGTACGCCCCGCTGGCCGCCCGCGCCGCCGCCGGCGAGCGCATCTTGGTAGTCACGAGCTGCGACCAGCTGCCCGCCGCGCCGGCCGCTGGCGCGGTGGCCGTGAAGTAGGTGTTGTGTTGCAGCACGCAGGCTTTACGTTTGTCATGCTGAACGCAGTGAAGCATCTCTACCGCACCTTTGGGTCCGTCCAACGGTGCGGTAGAGATGCTTCACTGCGTTCAGCATGACAAACGTGAACTGATATTCTAACTAGCTGTAATGCCCCACCTCCACCCAGCGATTATCATCCTACCCTACTCTTTCACCCTCATGAACGCACGCCTACCGCTACTCGCCGCCCTGCTCGGGGCCGCCACGCTCACCGCCCCGGCCCAGAGCCTGAATACCGCCAAGCTCGACAGCCTGCTTACCAGCCTGGCCGCCAACAACAAACTGATGGGCAGCCTGGCCGTGTCGCGCGCGGGGCAGGTGGTGTACAGCCGCGGTTTTGGCTACGCGCAATTAGAGCCTAAAACGCTGGCCACGCCGGCCACCCGCTACCGCATGGGCTCCATCACGAAGATGTTCACGGCGACGATGATTTTTCAGCTTATCGACGAGAAAAAGCTGGCGCTGGACACCAAGCTGGCTGCCTTCTTCCCGCAGCTGCCCAACGCCAAAACCATCACCATCGAGCAGCTGCTGAGCCACCGCAGCGGCCTGCACAGCCTTACCGCTGATGCGGCCTACCTGGGCTACATGACCCAGCCCAAAACCCAGGCCGAGCTGCTGGCGATAATGGCAACGTACCAGCCCGACTTCGAGCCGGGCGCGAAGTTCGACTACAGCAATTCCAACTACATCGTGCTGGGCTATATCGTGGAGAAGCTGGGCAAGCAGCCCTACGCCCAGGCCCTGCAAAAGCGCGTGGTGGCCAGGGCTGGCTTACAAAACACTTACTACGGCGGCAAAATCGACCCCCGAAAGCAGGAAGCGTTGTCTTATAAGCCCGGCCCCGGCGGCTGGCAGCTCGATGCCGAAACCGATATGAGCATCCCCGGCGGGGCGGGCGCGGCAGTGTCGACGCCCGCCGACCTCAACCGCTTTCTGGAGGCGCTGTTTGGGGGCAAATTGGTATCGGCGGCTAGCCTGGGCGAGATGAAAACCGTCCGCGACACCTTCGGGCGGGGGCTGATGCTGCTGCCCTTTTATGGCAAGCCCGGCTACGGGCACGGCGGTATTATCGACGGCTTTCAGTCGATGGCCAGCTACTTCCCCGACGACAAGCTGGCCGTGACCCTGAGCACCAACGCCCACAGCTACTCCATCAATGATGCGATGGGCGACGTGCTGCGCATCTGCTACGACAAGCCTTACCGCATTCCCGATTTTGCCGCCCCGGCTTTCGTGCCCGCCCCTGCCGACCTCGACCGCTACGCCGGCACCTACGCCAGCCCCGGCCTGCCGCTCAAAATCAGCTTCAAGAAGGAGGGCAACACGCTCCTGAGCCAGGCCACCGGCCAGCAGCCCATCCCGCTGGAGCCCGTGAGCCAGGGCGTGTTCAAGTACGACCCGGCCGGCATTCGGGCCGAGTTCGACGCGGCCAAGCCCACGTTCACGCTCAAGCAGGGCGGCCGCACGTTCGTGTTTACGAAAGAGTAACTCCCGGCCCGGCGCCCAGGCCGATTTCGTCTTATTTTGCTGCTTTCCAACTTTTTCTTCCCCATGTCCAAACCCCTTTCCCTGGCCGCCGCGCTGCTGCTGGCGGGCGCCGCGGCGGCCCAGCCGGCCCTGCCCGCCGCCCCGGCCGGCGCGGCCAAAGTCAAGATTAAAACCAAGACCAGGGACGGCGCGGCCGGCGCGCCTGCCGCTGGCGCCAGTGGCCCCGACTGGTCGGTGCCCTACGCTGCCCGCATCACGCCCGAGGGGCTGCGGCAAGACCTGAGCGTGCTGGCCTCGGATGAGTACGAAGGCCGCGAAACGGGCCAAAAAGGCCAGAAAATGGCCGCCGACTACCTTGCCAAGGCCTTCGCCAGCTACGGGCTGATGGGGCCGGTGCCGGGGTCCGACAATCCGTTTTTGCAGCATTTTAGCCTCACCCGCGTGGGCGTGGACCCGGCGTCGAGCATTCGGGTTGGCGACCGAACGTTTGAGGTAGGCAAGGATTTTTACCTGGTGCTGCGCAACCCCGCGGCGGCGGCCCTCATTCAGCCCACGTTTGTGGGCTACGGCATCAGCACGGCCGGCTACGCCGATTTTGCCCCCAACGCCCCCGACCTCAAAAACAAAGACCTGCTGCTGCTGCTCGGCGAGCCGCTGAACAAGGCCGGCAAGCCGCTGCTAAGCAAAGACGGCACGCCCACGGCCTTCGGCGGTGCGGGCTTCGTCGAAATGGGCGAGCGCAGCCCCACCATGCGGGGCCTCACGCCGCGCACCACCATCCGCGTTATGCCCAGCGCGGAGGCCCTGGCGCGGGTGCCCCAAGACTACGCGGGCCTGCAAGTGGGCGGCGAGCGCCTGGAGTTTCCGGGGGCGGCGGCCGGCCCCGGCGGCTCCAACGTCTTTTTTGTCTCGCCCGAAATGGGCGCGGCGCTGCTCGGCACCACCCCGGCCGGCCTGGCCAAGTACCAGCAGGCCGTGGCGGCGGCCGGCAAGCCGGTGGCTTCGCCCTTCAAACCCGTGCCGGTGAAGCTGCAAGGCGGCGAAAAGAAGACGCCCTTCACCACCGAAAACGTGCTGGGCTACCTCGAAGGCACCGATAAGAAAGGCGAGGTAGTGGTGCTCTCGGCCCACTACGACCACCTGGGCATCAAGAACGGCATCGTCTACAACGGGGCCGACGACGACGGCTCGGGCACGGCCAGCATACTGGCCATGGCGCGGGCGTTTGCCCAGGCCAAAAAGGACGGCCACGGGCCGCGCCGCAGCATCTTATTCCTGGCCAACGTGGGCGAGGAAGAGGGCCTGCTGGGCTCGCAGTACTACACCGAGCACCCGGTTTTTCCGCTCGCCAACACGGTGACGGACCTCAACATCGACATGGTGGGCCGCGTGGACAGCCTACACTACCGCAAGGGCGACTACGTGTACGTGGTGGGCGCCGACAAGCTTTCGCAGGAGCTTAATACGCTGAGCGAAAGCACCAACCAGCAGTACCAGCCCATCGCGCTCGACTACAAGTACAACGACCCCGCCGACCCCGAGCACATCTATTACCGCTCGGACCACTACAATTTTGCCAAGCACAACGTGCCGATTATCTTCTACACCAGCGGCTTGCACAAGGACTACCACCAGACCACCGACGACGTCGATAAAATCGACTTCCCGGCCATGGCCCGGCGCGACCAGTTCATCTTCCACACCGCCTGGGCGGTGGCCAACCGCGAGCAGCGCATCATGGTCGATGCGCAGTACCGCGCCACCGGCTTCGTGCCCGCCGCCGCCGACCTCGACCGCTACGTGGGCACCTACGCCAGCCCCCAAATCCCGCTCAAAATCGCCTTCACCAAGCAAGGCTCGGCCCTGCAAGCGCAGGCCACCGGCCAGCAGGCCTTCACGCTGGAGCCCGTGAGCCAGGGCGTATTCAAGTTTGACCCGGCCGGCATTCGGGTCGAGTTTGAGGCCGGCAAGCCCGTTTTTAAGCTCAAGCAGGGCGGCGGCGAGTTTGAGTTTACGAAAGAGTAATTTTCCACTTATCAATCATCAGGTAGCATTTTCCGCCGGGCGATAATTGATAACTGATGATTGATAAGTGAAAAAGCTACCTTTGCGGCCGTCATGCAGAAACCCAGCATCCCGCAAGGAACCCGCGATTTTGGCCCCGCCCAGGTGGCCCGCCGCCAGTATATTTTCAGCGTCATCCGGCGCACGTTTGAGACGTTTGGCTACGCGCCGCTCGAAACGCCGACCCTCGAAAACCTGTCGGTGCTCACCGGCAAATACGGCGACGAGGGCGACCAACTGCTGTTTAAAGTCCTGAACTCGGGCAACTTCCTGGTGAAGGAGCGCCGGGGCGAAATCACGCCGCTGCTCACGGCCGAGGACCTCGACGCCGGCCCCAAAGTAGTGCTGCCCAAGATTGCCGAAAAAGGCCTCCGCTACGACCTCACCGTGCCCTTTGCCCGCTACGTGGCCATGAACCGGGGCACGCTCACCTTCCCCTTTCGGCGCTACCAGATGCAGCCCGTATGGCGCGCCGACCGCCCGCAGCGGGGGCGCTACCGCGAGTTTTGGCAGTGCGATGCCGACGTGGTGGGCACCGACTCGCTGCTCTGCGAGGCCGAAATAGTGCTGATGATGAGCCGCGTATTCACCGAGCTGGGTTTGCACGATTTCACCATCAAAATCAACCACCGGGGCGTGCTGCGCAACATTTACCAGGCGCTGGGCGGCGAGGGCCAGGAGGCCGATTTGTTTGTGGCCATCGACAAGCTCGATAAAATCGGGCGCGATGGGGTAAGCAAGGAGCTGCTCGAAAAAGGCTTTGCGGAGCCAACCATCGACACGCTGTTTGCGCTGCTGGGCGTGGAGGGCGACTTTGAGGAAAAGCTGCGCCGCCTGCTGGCCGGCTTCGTGACGGCCGGCGTGGAGCCCGACGGCACGCGCCCCGACGAAGACAGCAGCGACGAGGACGATGAGCTGGCCTACTACCGGGGCCTGAAAGAGCTGGTAGAAGTGCACGCGCTGCTGCAAGCCTCGGGCTTTAAGCAGTTCGACCGGCTGGAATTTGACCCCACCCTGGCGCGGGGCCTGAGCTACTACACGGGCTGCATTTTCGAGGTCAAAATCAACAACGTGGCGATGGGCAGCGTGAGCGGCGGCGGCCGCTACGACAACCTGACCGGCTCGTTTGGGCTGCCGGGCGTGTCGGGTGTGGGCTTCTCGTTCGGCGTCGATAGAATCTACGACTGCCTCGAAAGCCTCGACCTCTTCACCGAAACCGGCGAAACGCCCACGCGCTGCCTTATCACCAATTTTGACCAGGCGAGCGGCCGGGCGGCGCTGCCGCTGCTGGCCGAGCTGCGGGCGGCCGGCATCCCCGCCGAGCTGTACCCAGATGCGGGTAAGCTGCAAAAGCAGTTCAAGTACGCCGATGCCAAGGGCATTCCGCTCGTAATCGTGCTGGGGCCGGAGGAGCTGGCGGCCGGCGTGGCCAAGGTCAAAATCATGAAAACCGGCGAGGAAAAGGTGCTGCCGCTGGGCGAGGTGGTAGGCGCGCTCACAGTGTAGGGTTGACTGTCATGCGGAGCGCAGTGCAGCCTCGCTATCGCACCGTTTGGGTCCATCCAACGGTGCGATAGCGAGGCTGCACTGCGCTCCGCATGGCTTTTCTTTTTAGCCGCTTTCAAGACGCCAACCCTACCTTTACCCTATTCTTTTGCAATTTTCGATTGCCGTAGAGGGGTTTTCGGGTAATACCGAGATTAATAAGGAACCGTGTGTGAATCACGGGCTGTCGCGCAACTGTAAGTGCCGCAACCAGTTATAGCCAACTCACAAGCCATTGCCCTGCGGGGTGAGAAGGCTGGCTATAATGGCACAAGCCAGGAGACTTGCCTCCCTACGACCTGAGACGTATGCCCTCGCGCCCTGGGGTGGTAGTCTGGCCAGTTGAATTGCGGCCATAAGTGAACCCTGGCGGGCCGGACGCGGCCCCGTGCCAGCGGGCGTGCGCACGCCCCGCTTTTGCCGCCGTTCGACCGGGCCGACGCTGCTAACATCGCGGGGAGTGTACGCCCGTTGCGGAGAATGATTTTCTTATCATTCCCTTTCCCCACAAGCAGTTATGCTTACGCACAACCTCGGCTACCCGCGCATTGGTAGCCAGCGCGAACTCAAAAAAGCCAGCGAAAAATACTGGACCGGCACCATCGGCCTGGCCGACTTGCAAGCCACGGGCAGCAAAATTCGGCAGCAAAACTGGCTGACGCAGCAGGCCGCCGGCCTCGACCTCATTCCGTGCAACGACTTCAGCTACTACGACCAGGTGCTCGATATGAGCCTGCTCGTGGGCGCCATTCCGGCCCGCTATACGCCCATCATCAGCCAAAATCGCAGCTTTAATGAGCTGGATTTGTACTTCGCCATGGCGCGGGGCTACCAGCGCGACGGGCTTGACATCACGGCCCTCGAAATGACCAAGTGGTTTGATACCAACTACCACTACCTGGTGCCGGAGTTTACCAAAAACCAACAGTTTGAGCTGTTTTCGACGCGGCTCTTTAATGAGTTTAACCAAGCCTGCCAGGTGCTGGGCACCGCGCCCAAGCCGGTGCTGCTGGGGCCGGTGTCATACCTGCTGCTGGGCAAGGAAAAGGAGGCGGGCTTTCACCGGCTCGACCTGCTGCCCCGCCTGCTGCCCGTGTATGCGGAGGCACTGAACCGCCTGCACCAGCAGGGCGCGAGCTGGGTGCAGCTCGACGAGCCCTGCCTGGCGCTCGACCTCACGCCCGCCGAGCGCGACGCGTTTCAGCTGGCCTACGCGCACCTGGCGCGCCGCTGCCCCGGCCTGAAACTGCTGCTGGCGACCTATTTTGAGGGGCTGCGCGACAACGTAGAAACTGCCCTGCGGCTGCCCATCCACGCCCTGCACCTCGACTTGGTGCGGGCGCACGAGCAGCTAGCGCAAGTGCTGCCGCTGGCGCCCAAGTGGCTGGCCCTTTCGCTGGGCGTGGTGGACGGCCGCAACGTGTGGAAAAACGACTACCAAGCCTCGCTGGCCTTGGTAAACGAGGCCGTGGCCCAGCTCGGCCCCGAGCGGGTGCTGCTGGCCCCGAGCTGCTCGCTACTGCACGCGCCCTGCGACCTCGACCTAGAAACCAACGACGACGCCCTGCCGGCCGAAATCAAGAGCTGGCTGGCTTTTGCCAAGCAAAAGCTGCACGAAGTACGCGAGTTGCACCAGCTCGCCACCGAGGCACCTGGCAGCGCCGACCTGCTGGCCGCCAACCAGGCCGCGCTGGCCAGCCGCCGCGCCTCGGCGCGCATCCACCGGCCGCACATCAAGGCGCGCACCGCCGCCGTGACGGAGGCCGACGCCCGCCGCCAAAGCTCTTTCACGGAGCGCATTGCCCGGCAGGAGGCGCTGCTCGGGCTGCCGCTGCTGCCGACTACTACCATCGGCTCGTTTCCGCAAACCGAGGAAATTCGGCAGCTGCGCGCCCGCTGGAAAAAGCAGGAATTGACCGATGCCGAGTACGAAGCGGCCTTGCGTAACGCCACCGCCGAGGTGGTGCGCTGGCAGGAAGACCTGGGCCTCGACGTGCTGGTACACGGCGAGTACGAGCGCAACGACATGGTTGAATATTTTGGTGAATTGCTCGATGGCTTCGCCTTTACCGGCCACGGCTGGGTGCAGAGCTACGGCTCGCGCTGTGTGAAGCCGCCGCTACTCTACGGCGACATTCACCGCCCGCAGGACATGACCGTGGCCTGGAGCGTGTACGCGCAGTCCTTGACTGACAAGCAGATGAAGGGAATGCTGACCGGCCCGGTCACGATTTTGCAGTGGTCGTTTGTGCGCGACGACCAGTCGCGGGCGCTCACGGCGCTGCAAATCGCGCTGGCCATCCGGGAGGAAGTGCTGGCGCTGGAAGCGGCGGGCATCCGCATTATTCAGATTGACGAGCCGGCCATCCGCGAAGGGCTGCCGCTGCGGCGGGCCGACTGGCCGGCCTACCTGGCGTGGGCGGTGCGGGCGTTTCGGGTGGCGGCCTCGGGCGTGCGCGATGAGACCCAGATTCACACCCACATGTGCTACTCGGAGTTTAACGACATGCTGCCCGCCATCGCCGACCTCGACGCCGACGTGATAACGATGGAAACCTCGCGCTCGCAGATGGAGCTGCTCGAAGCCTTCGCCGACTTCCGGTACCCCAACCAGATTGGGCCGGGCGTGTACGACATTCACTCGCCCCGCGTGCCCACCGTGGCCGAAATGGCCGCCCTGCTCACCCGTGCCCACGGTTTCATTCCGGCCCGGCATTTATGGGTTAATCCCGACTGCGGCCTCAAAACCCGCAAGTGGCCCGAAACCGAAGCCGCACTGCGCAACATGGTGGCGGCGGCCCAGCAGGTGCGGGCCGAGCTGGCGGTTGAAGTATCTGCTTCAAAAACAATCCTCGCCTAGCGTAGCGCCTCACCCCCCGGCCCCCTCTCCGAAAAGGAGAGGGGGAGCCTAACGCCACTCAACGACTGCATACGTCCGCTTGCGGTCGGCTCCCCCTCTCCTTTTCGGAGAGGGGGCCGGGGGGTGAGGCGCCCACGCCAGGGCTGCAAACAATTAATCTATTCAAATTTTATTACCTCCCATGCCAACCCTCGCCGACCAAATTGCCCGCGCCGAAACGCGCATTTTCAAAGCCGTTTTCCCCAACACCACCAACCACTACGACACCTTATTTGGCGGGGCCACGCTGATGCTGATGGACGAGGTGGCCTTTATCACGGCCACCCGCTTTTCGCGCCTCAAGATGGTCACGGTCTCGTCCGACCGCGTTGATTTTACGCATCCTATTCCGGGCGGCACGCTGGTCGAGCTTATCGGCAACGTAGTGCGCGTGGGCACCACCAGCCTGCAAGTGCGCGTCGAGCTGTTCGTGGAGCAGATGTACTCCGACGAGCGGCTGCTGGCCGTGACGGGCTCGTTCACCTTCGTGGCCGTGGATGAGCACCGGCGGCCCACGCCCCTGCGGCCGGTGGACGTTGGCGGCGAGGTAGTTGCGCGGACTTTGTAGGCCGCGACTAGGCAGGCCAAAAACGCGGACTACAAAGTCCGCGCAACAGCGCGCAAAGGCAACCCTTACTTTTGCGGCCTATGCCGCTCCTCTCCCCTACTCAGCCCCTCACCTTGGCCGAGCTGGCCACCGCCCTGGCCAGCCGCGACACTTTCCGCCTGCCGGCCGAGGCCGAAACCCGTATTCAGGCCTGCTACGACTACCTGCACCAGCGCCTCGGCGCGGCCCCCGACCAGCCCATCTACGGCATCAATACCGGCTTCGGGTCGCTCTATAATGTGAGCATCGCCCCCGAGGCGCGGGCGCAGCTACAAGCCAACCTGGTGATGTCGCACGCCTGCGGCACCGGCCCCGAGGTGCCCTCGGAGCTGGTGCGCCGGATGCTGCTGCTGAAAGTGCAGAGCCTGAGCTACGGCCACAGCGGCGTGCAGGTGGCCACTGCCAAGCGGCTGCTCGACTTCTTCAACCGCGACGTGTGGCCGGTGGTGTATGAGCAGGGCAGCCTGGGCGCGAGCGGCGACCTGGCCCCGCTGGCGCACCTGTGCCTGCCACTGCTGGGCCTGGGCGAAGTCAACTACCAGGGCTACCGCCTGGCCGCTAGCGACGTGCTAAGTTTATTTGGCTGGGAGCCGCTGGCATTGCAGGCTAAAGAAGGCCTGGCGCTGCTCAATGGCACCCAGTTTATGCTGGCCTACGCCACCGAGGCGCTGGAGCGCACCCAGCGCCTGCTCGACGCGGCCGACGTCATCGGGGCAATTTCGACGGAGGCGTTTGGGGGACACGTACAGCCGTTTTTGGCCCCGCTACACCGGGTGCGGCCCCACGCCGGGCAGGTGCGGGTAGCCGAGCGCCTGCGCGGGCTGCTGGCCGGCTCCGAGCTGCAAGCCCGCGACCGCTACGCCCTGCAAGACCCGTACTCGTTCCGGTGCCAGCCGCAGGTACACGGCGCCAGCCGCGACGCGGTGGCCTACGTGGCCAATACGGTCGAAATCGAGTGCAATTCGGTAACCGACAACCCTAATATTTTTCCGGAGGAAGACGCTATTCTGAGCGGCGGCAACTTTCATGGGCAGCCGCTGGCACTGGCCCTCGACCACCTGGCGCTGGCCGTGGCCGAGCTGGGCAGCATTTCGGAGCGGCGCACGTTTCAGCTTATTTCGGGGCAGCGCGGGCTGCCGGCTTTTTTGGTGGCCGAGCCGGGGCTGAATTCGGGTTTTATGATACCGCAGTACACGGCCGCCGGCATCGTGAGCCAGAACAAGCAGCTGTGCACGCCTGCCAGCGCCGACAGCATCACGAGCAGCAACGGCCAGGAAGACCACGTGAGCATGGGCGCCAACGCCGCCACCAAAGCCCGCCGCGTAGTCGAAAACGTGGAGCAGATTTTGGGCATCGAGCTTTTCACCGCCGCCCAGGCCCTCGACCTGCGCCGCCCCCACCGCACTAGTCCCGCCCTGGAGGCCGTAGTGGCCGCCTTCCGCGCGCACGTCGCCTTCGTGCCCCGCGACCGCGTGCTGGCGCCCGACCTACACCGCGCGGCCCGGTTTGTGCGCGAGTACGCGTGGGAATAAAGGGCGGACCGGCGCGTTGCAGTAGGCACTTGACTGATTGGCACGGGCCAGAGACCCGCCCCAATCGCGTAAATTGGCCCCACCTATGAAATTATTCTTCGTTTTTTTAGGACTACTGCTTGGCACGCTGGCGGCTGGCGCCCAAACCGCCTGCCCCACGCCGCCGCCCGCGGGCTGCCCGCAGCCCTTTCGGGTGGTCGATGCCGGCACGGGGCTGGAAGTAACCGTGCTGCAAGTGGGCTGCCCCGTGCGCTTCGAGCAGAATTGTGGGCGCGTTACGGCCCCCGCCCTGCTGTATTACCAGGTGGTAAAAGGCACTAATGCCGTTCCGGTGAACTGCCTGCCCACCACCACGGCCGGCGTAGTGACCTACACACCCACCGCCGCCGACGTGGGGCCGGTTACGGTGTTTGAATTGTCGAACCCGCCGCCTCCCTCCACGGCGGGCGGCGTGGCCTACATCCGCAACTATACGGTTATCAACCCCGCGCCGCCCACTTTCACCGTGGCGGCCTGCGCCGGCAATACGGCCCTGGTTACCGTCACCAACCCAGTATACAGCAGCTACACGGTGCAGGTAAATGGCGGCGCGGCGCAGCCCCTGACCAGCACGCTCACCGTGGGCATCACGCCCGGCGGGGCCAATACCTTCGTCGTAACCGGCAACCCCGGCAGCTCGTGCCCCCAAAGCGCCACCCAGACCGTAACCCTGCCCGCAGCCCAAACGCCGGTATTTACGCGCCTCACGCGGCCGGGCACCACGTCCACGGGCGGGGCGGCCAACCTGGATTTCAGTCAGGTGCCGGCCGGGTTTACCTACGTGCTGCAAAGCGAAACGCCGGTCTTGTCTGGCACTTACACCACCGTAGCCGGCGCAACCATAGTTCCGGCTGCTGGCAGCACGGCCACTGTCGCCCTCACCGCCGCCCAGGGCCGCTACCGTCTACTGCGCACTGATGCCTGCGGCAACTCGGAGCCATCTAACGTAGTTGGTACCACGGGCTTGGAAGGCACCGCGGCCAACGGCCGCAATACGCTCATTTTTCTACCACCCGTGGCGGCCAACATTACGGGCTACACCCTCACCCGCAGCCCCGGCGGGCTCAGCATTACGCTGCCCGCCACGGCTACCGGCTACGACGATGCGCAGGTGCAGTGCGGCACCGCCTATACCTACCGCCTCACGGCGGCGCTGGCGGGCGGCGCGCAAACCATCTCGAACACGTTGGCCCTCACGGCTCAATCAACTACTGCCCCGCCCACGCCGGTGGTGGTGCCTTCGTTTGACTTGCAAAACCGCGTGGTTGTAGCCGTGACGCCGGGCACGGGCCCGGCTTTTGGGCCCGGCGGGCAGGTGCTCCTGAGCCGGCAAAGCGGCGGGGCGGCGTTTGCCTTCGCGCCGTTGCGCACGGGCGCGTCCGGCGCGGCCCGCCGCGTGCTGCGCGACTCGCTGCTGACCACGCTGCCCACCGTGGCGCCCTGCTACTCGGCGGTGGTACGCGACACCTGTGGCAACCTCTCGCCCGCCGGCCCCAGCAGCTGCCCGGCGCTGCTGCGCGTGGCCGCGGCCGACCCCGAGGGCCTCACTGCTCAGCTTACTTGGTCGGCGTTTCAGGGGCCGGGCAGCCCGGCTGCGCCGGTGGTGTACCGGGTACTCACCATCGCGGCCGATGGCACGGTACTGGCCACCAGCCCCGCCACTACCAGCCTGAGCTACTTGGACTTGGCCCCACCCCCCGACCGCCA
>JAKONR010000025.1 GCA_022701825.1 Hymenobacteraceae bacterium
GGCAACTAGACCCTCGGTCGGAGTGGCAGGATTCGAACCTACGACCTCCAGCACCCCATGCTGGCGCGATACCAGGCTACGCTACACCCCGAGGGAATTGGAGTCACAAAGGTAGGCGAAAAGTTGAGAAAACCGCAAGCCTCTGGAAGTTTTTTGCGTCGAAAAGTGCGTTTAGCGCAGTTGGCAGGGTTTTGGGATAGCTACTTTATAGATTCCTAGTGAGTTGTGAATTGCAAAAAAAATGTTGCTCAACAGCTGCTTTGGTTGAAGTAGCGGCACCCAGGCTACTCCCGGCGTCATTCCCCTTCCCCAACGCCGCAGCACGCCAAACCCGGTAAAAGTTGCTTCCGAAAAAAAGCCCGCCGTTGTACCTTTACCCCGATTGAAATCGTCAACCCGTTATCATTACCATTCTATGCGACTTATTACTATCTGCGCAGGAGCTTTACTACTAGCCCCGCTCGCCGGCCGCGCCCAAACCAAGCCGCTTCCTAAGAAGCCCGCTGCTGCTACCGCTAAACCCGCTGCCCCAAAGCCGGCCGCTACGGCCCCCGCCGCCGCCCCAGTAGCTGCCGAGCCCAGCGCCGACGGCGCCGCCCCCGCGCAAGCGCCCATCGCGCTGGCCCCCGTGACGCCGGCCGCCGACCCTAACGCGCTCAAAATTAAAGCGGACCTGAACCCCATCAGCCACAAGCTGACGGTGCGTTGCGACGCGCCCGGCCCCACCCGCATCGAAATCAACGACAAGGACGGCCGCCCGGTGCTGACCAAGAACACGGTAGTGGGCACTACGCCCGTGGTGCTCGACGTGACGAGCCTGCCCGCCGGGCCCTACGTGGTACGTTGTACCGCTGGCGTGAAAACCGGTATGCGCCGCGTGATGGTGGGCGACTAAGCGTAGGGTAAGCTTTAGCTTGCCAGTGCACAGAAAAGCCCCGTTGATGCAAAATCAGCAGGGCTTTTTTAGTGGCTTTGCAACCGATGGCAAGCTAAAGCTTACCCTACGTCTTCCGTCTGCAACTGCCGCTCGTAGAGTGCCCGGTACAGCCCGTCGGCCTCGGCCATGAGGGCGGCGTGCGTCCCGTGCTGCACGATTTGGCCGTCGTCGAGCACCAGAATCTGGTCGGCGAGCTTCACCGAACTCACGCGGTGCGAGATGATAAGGCTCGTCCGGTTCTTCATCACCCGCTGCAAGCTGTCGAGAATGGCGTTTTCAGTCTTGGTGTCGACGGCCGAAAGCGAGTCGTCGAGGATGAGGATTTTGGGCTCTTTGACCAAGGCGCGGGCCATGCTTACGCGCTGCTTTTGGCCGCCCGAGAGGGTGATGCCGCGCTCGCCGACTTTGGTATCGAAGCCCTCGGGGAAGCGGATGATGTTTTCGTACACGTCGGCGTCGCGGGCGGCCTGGGCCATGCGCTCCTCGTCGGGGCGGTCGAGGCCGAAGTTGATGTTGTTGCGGATGCTGTCGGAGAACAGGAACACGTCCTGCGGCACGTAGCCAATTTGCTCGCGCAGGGAGGTTAGCGCGTAGTCGCGCACATCCACGCCATCGACCTTGATGTCGCCGGTGGTCACGTCGTAGAGGCGGCAGAGCAGGGCGGCCACCGTGCTTTTGCCCGAGCCGGTGTTGCCGATAATGGCCAGCGTATGGCCGGGCTGAATGCGGAAGCTGACGTCGCGCAGGGCCTTGATGCCGGTGTCGGGGTAGGTGAAGGAGACGTGGTCGAACACGATTTCACCCTGCATCTCCTGCACCACGTCGCGGCGCGACACGATGTCGGTTTTCTCATCCAAAAACTCGTTGATGCGGGCCTGCGAGGCCTCGGCGCGCTGCACCAGCGACGACGTCCAGCCCAGTGCCGTGACGGGCCATGTGAGCAGGTTGACGTAGATGATAAACTCGGCAATGGTGCCCGTCGTGATGGTGCCGTTTATCACTTCCTGCCCGCCTATCCAGACCGTGACGATGGTGCTGATGCCCACCACGAACATGATGAGCGGAAAAAACAGCGAGTTGACGAAGTTGAGGCTGAGCGACTTGTCTTTGTACTCGTTGGTAGCGGCCGTGAAATTATCCAGCGAGTCCTGCTGCCGCACGAACGACTTTAAGACCCGGATGCCCGAAAAGGCCTCCTGCGTGAAGGTCGTCATGGCCGCCAGCGCCTTCTGGATGTCGTCGGATTTCTTTTCTATTAAGTTATTGATGTAGAAAATGGCGACCGACAAGATGGGCAGCGGCAAAATGGTGAGTAGCGTCAGGCGCACGTTGACCATGAGCATGAGCGGCACCACGAGGATGAAGAGCACCACGAGCTGCAAAAAATACATGATGCCCGGCCCTAGGTACATCCGCACGCGGCCCACGTCTTCGGAGATGCGCGACATGAGGTCGCCGGTGCTGTGGCGGCGGTAAAAGCTGAGCGGCAGCGATTGGTAATGCTGATATATCTGGTTTTTCTGGTCGTTCTCAATAAGGCGCGACATCACGATGAGCGTCTGGCGCATGAAGAACAGAAAAATGCCCCGCAGCAAAGCCAGCCCGATTATCAACATACCGTAGAACAGCACGTTGCGCCCAAACACCTGGTACACGCCCGCCTGGGCCTGAGTGCCCGCGTAGAGGTGGTAGAGGTCGATGCCCTCGTTCACCAAATCGAAGGAGTAGCGCACCAGCTGCGCCGGGAAAATGGTGAGCAACGTGCTGAGCACCACGAAGAGTACACCGCCCAGAAAATGCCACTTGTAGCGATAGATATGAAAGTTGACGGCGGCGAGCGAGCGGGTCGGCATAGGGGAGGAGGGCGGCGGCGCGCAGGGCCGCAACCGGAAAAACTTGGGTACTTTTGTGGCCGCAACGGTGTTTCGGGTTGCGCCGCCTTACGCGAGTAACCTCACCCCCGGCCCCTCTCCTTGA
>JAKONR010000039.1 GCA_022701825.1 Hymenobacteraceae bacterium
TCGGACAACAAGGCGCAGGTGCGCGACTACGGCCGCGGCATTCCGCTGGGCAAGGTGGTCGATGTAGTAAGCAAAATTAACACTGGCGGCAAGTACGACTCGAAGGTTTTTCAAAAGTCGGTGGGCCTTAATGGCGTGGGTACCAAGGCAGTAAATGCGCTCAGTAACTACTTCCTGGTGCAGAGCGTGCGCGACGGCCAGCTCAAGGCCGCCGAGTTTTCGCAGGGCCAGCTCGTGGCCGACCCCGCCCCGCAGAAAACCAGCCAGCGCAACGGCACGCTCATCACGTTTCAGCCCGACGATACGATTTTCAAGAACTACGGCTTCCGGCCCGAATACTTGGAAAGCCAGATGCGCAACTACTGCTACCTCAACGCGGGCCTGGTTATCCACTTCAACGGCCAGAAATACGAGGCCAAAAACGGCCTTTTTGACCTGCTCAACGACAAGACCGACCCCGAGGCGCGGCGCTACCCGATTATTCACTTGAAAGGGGAGGACATCGAGCTGGCGCTGACCCACGGCAACGACTACGACGAAGAGTACTACTCGTTTGTGAATGGACAGTATACTACGCAGGGCGGCACGCACTTAGCCGCGTTTCGCGAAGCAGTGGTGAAGACCGTGCGCGAGCACTACAAGAAGGAGTACGAAGCCTCCGACATTCGGGCCAGCATCATCGGAGCCATTTCGATACGGGTGCAGGAGCCCGTGTTTGAGAGCCAGACCAAAACCAAACTGGGCTCTATTAATATGGAGCCCGAAGCGGAGACGGCGCGTCCGGTGCGGGGCTTCATCATCGACTTCGTGAAGGAGCACCTCGACAACTACCTGCACAAAAACCCGGCTGCCGCCGAGGCGTTGCGCAAGCGCATCGAGCAGAGCGAGCGCGAGCGCAAGGACATGGCCGGCGTGAAAAAGCTGGCTAACCAGCGGGCCAAAAAAGCCAACCTGCACAACCGCAAGCTGCGCGACTGCCGCTTTCACCTGGGCGAAAACGCCAAGGACGGCGCCGAAAAAGAGCAGCTGACCACCCTCTTTATTACGGAGGGCGACTCGGCCAGCGGCAGCATCACCAAGAGCCGCAACGTGGAGCTGGAGGCCGTATTCAGCCTGCGCGGCAAGCCGCTCAACTGCTTTGGGCTTAAGAAGAAAATCGTGTACGAGAACGAGGAGTTTAACCTCTTGCAGCACGCCCTCAACATTGAGGAAGGGCTGGAGGGCCTGCGCTACAACCGCGTCGTAATCGCTACCGACGCCGACGTAGACGGCATGCACATCCGGCTGCTGCTGCTCACGTTCTTTCTCCAGTTTTTTCCCGATTTGGTGCGCAATGGCCACGTCTACATTTTGGAAACGCCGCTGTTTCGGGTGCGCAACAAGAAGGAGACTATCTACTGCTACTCCGAAAATGAGAAGCAGGAGGCCATGCGCAAGCTGGGCCGCAACCCCGAAGTAACGCGCTTTAAAGGACTGGGCGAAATCTCGCCCGACGAATTTGGCCGCTTCATCGGCGAGAACATCAAGCTGGAGCCCGTTATTTTGCAGTCCGACCGCTCGGTGCAGCAGGTGCTGGCCTACTACATGGGCAAGAATACGCCCGCCCGCCAGGAGTTTATCATCGACAACCTGCGCCTGGAAAAAGACCTGGTAACCAGCGACGTGCTGCCGGTGGCCGAAATAGCCCTAGCGTAGCCAAACGCCTCCAAGAACCAAATTCTGCCGTTTTTCGTAGCGACACTTATGCCCCTTCACCACCTCATCTACGAGAGCCAGGCTACCCAGCCTTTCACCGAAGCTGAACTAGCGAACTTACTGCAGCAGGCCCGCGAGCACAACGAAGCGAAGGGCCTGTCGGGTATCTTGCTTTACGCCAACGACGGGCGGTTCGTGCAAGTGCTGGAAGGCGAGGTAGACGACGTGCACGAGCTGTACTTTATGCACATCTCGCGCGATAAGCGCCACGAGCACCTCACGCTGCTGGCTGATGGCCGCCTGCCCGAGCGGCGCTTTCCGGACTGGCGTATGGGCTTCCGGCCCACTACGGCCGAGGCGCTCACCGAGCTAACCGGCCACGTCAGCACCGCCAACGCTACTTTTTTGCTGCCGGTACTGCCTAATTTATCAAATGCGCTGCTCGATAAGCTGCTCGACTACGTGCAGTATACCGTTGCGAGCCCCGCGTTGGAAGAGGTGCCGAACTAGCGCGCCCGCCGCCTTGTACCAGGTTTTGGTAGCCCCCGTCCGCTTTGCCGGACGGGGGCTTTTTTTAGGGCTTGGCGGCCGGGTGGCGCCGCGCCGCGCAGGTAGGGGCATCGTGCTCTTACTGTTCAATTTAAGCAGCCTGCCTTACCTTGCCTTGGCATTACCACTATGGTCTGGTTTTGTCGCTTAAACCTCTACGCTACATGATAAAAATGTTACCCAATTCCAGGTTTCGTCGCTGGTGCCTGGGATTGCTGCTGGCCGCTGGGCTGCCCGCCGCCGCCCAAACCGTCCCCTCGTATTTCAGCCCCGTTGGCGCCACTGCGCGGCCGGCCGCCAGCCTGCCCCTGGCCCAGCAGCTACGGCAGTACCAGGCCTACGCGCTTGACCTGGCCGGCCTGCGCCGCAGCCTGGCCAGCGCCAAGCTGCGCACCGCGGGCGCGCCCCTAACGCTGCTGCTGCCCCAGCCCGATGGTAGCACCCAGCGCTTTGCGGTGTGGGAAGCCCCCCTGCTGGCCCCCGCGCTGGCGGCCAAAAACCCCAACATTCGTACCTACGGCGGGCAGGGCATCGACGACCCCACGGCCCGCCTGAGCCTGACCGTGAGCACCGCCGGCCTGCTGGCCCAAATCCTGACCGACCAGCCCAGCGGAGCCGTGTACCTGGAAGCTGCTAGCAAGGACGATGCCCAGCACATTATTAGCTACTATGCCCACGATGTGCTGCCGGCCCAGGCCAGCCCCGGTGCCTGCGGCACTACCACGCTGCCCGATGTGCCCCAGCCGCCACCCGTGCGCCAGGGCCGCGGGCCCAACGCGGTGGGGGCCAAAACCAGCGTTATTACCCAGCCCATCGGCCCCACGCTCACGGTGTATCGGCTTATTATAGCGACTACGAAAGAGTACAGCGCCAGCGTGCACAGCGCGGCCAACGGCACCGACTCGACCGATGTGCTGACCAACGTAACGGCGCTGGTTAACAATGTGCGCACCATTCAGGAGCGGGACCTGGCCGTATCGATGACGCTGGTTAACTACAAGTTTTACAACAATGTAGTGACTGGTAACTACAACCAGACCAGCGACCAGCAGATGATACAGCAGAACCGTATCAACATGGAGACGCGCTTTGGGGACGGGACTTTCGACCTGGCGCATTTGTTTGCTAGCAGCAGCAGCGGCCTGGCCTACGTGGGCGTAGTGGCCAACCCCAACACGAACTCGCCCTACCTCACTACCACGCCTCCCACCGTGCCCACCACCGGCCCCAACCGCACCTACAAGGCTGGGGCTGTGTCGGGCAATGGGGGCCGCAGCACCCCCATTTCGTACTTCTCTACCAGCGTGATAGCCCACGAGATGGGCCACCAGTTCTCAGCCAGGCATACCTTTAACGGGGGCTGCGGGCCCAATCGCACGGCGGCCACGGCCTGGGAGCCGGGCAGCGGCTCCACCATCATGTCGTATGCCGACGTGGGCTGCGGGGCCACCATCGAGCCCCGCGCCGATGCCTACTACCACGCCGGCTCCATCGACCAGATTCGGACCTACGTGGAGGCCACTACGGCGGCCTATGCGGCCGGCACTACCTATAGCTCGGGCAATACCCCACCCACCATTGCGGTGCCGGGCAACAAAACCATTCCGCAGGGCACGCCTTTCCGGCTCACGGCCGATGGGGCCGATGTCGACGCGGCCGACGTAGTGCAGTACAACTGGGAAGAACTAGATACCGGCTCGCTGGCCAACGTAACCGACCCGCAGGTGGCGGGCGACAACTTTCCGCTGTTTCGCTCCGTGCTGCCCAGTACCAGCGGCGCTACGCGCTATTTCCCGCGCCTGAGCTACCTGGGCGGCTCGCCCACGGCCAGCACCGTAGCCAGCGAGCGCCTGCCCACCGTAGCCCGCTTGCTGAACTTCAAGTGTACTGCGCGCGACTACCACACCGGTACCGGGCCAGCCTACAGCGCCACCGCCAGCGGCATCGTGGGCGGCGTGACCGAGAGTAGCCTCGTAACCCTGACCGTGAGTGCCGCCAACAGCGCGCCCTTTGCCGTGCTGGCTCCTAACACGGGTGCCAAGTGGGTAGCTGGCTCGACCCAAACCGTAACCTGGAACGGCGTGGGTACCAAAAGCTCGGCCGTGAATTGCCAGTCGGTGAATATCCGCCTTAGCACCGACGGCGGCGTCACGTACCCCACCGTGCTGGCTGCCGGCGTGCCCAACGTCGATGGTACGGGCTCGGCCAGCATCGCGGTGCCAGCCAACCTAACTACCACCACCGCCCGCGTGATGGTGGAGGCGGCCGATAACTACTTCTTTGATATTTCAGACACCAATTTTATCATCACCACCGGCCCCGTGGCGCTCAACCTGAGCCCCGCCAGCGGGCCGGTGGGCACGGTCGTTACGATTGCGGGCGACAATTTCGGTACTTCGGCCGCCGACCTGAGCGTGACTTTTGCCACCCTTACCGGCACGGTAGCGGGCACTATTACGAGCGTCAGCAATGGCAGCCTTCAGGTAGCGGTGCCAGCGGCGGCCCTCACGGGCGCGGTAGTCGTGACGCGCACCGGCACGGCAGCGGGTACCAGCACGGCCGGTACGTTTAGCGTAACGCCGGTGGTAAGTAGCCTCAGCCCCACCGCAGGGGCCGAAGGCAGCGCCGTCACTATTTCGGGTACCGGGCTGGGCAATGCCATTCGGGTTTCCTTTAACGGGGTGCTGGTGCAGAGCCGCAATTTTACCAGCACCAGCTACGCCACCCAGCCCAATACCATTACCCTGAACGTGCCCCTCGGGGCCTCTACCGGGCCGGTGGTCGTGACCACTGCGGGCGGCGACAGCAACAATACGGTCGTGTTCACCGTCACTTCGTTTAGCTTTAGCCCCCTGGCCCTGAGCCCGCCCTCGGGCACCGGCGCGGCCAGCGAAGCGGCCAATATCGTGGCTACCCTCACCGCCGCCCCCAATGCCCCGGCCACCACGGCTCCGCTTAAGGTGAGCAGCCTGCAAGCGGGCGGCCGCCGGGCCGGTACCACCACCGCCAGCGGCAACACGCTGGTATTTGACCCCGCCACTAATTTCCGGGCCGGCGAGGTAGTGCAGGCCACGCTCACCACGGCCGCCACCACCGGCACCGCCGCCACCGCGCTGGCGCGCCCCTACGTCGGCCAGTTTACCACCCGCACCCGCACCGCCACCGGCCTGGGCACCAGCGTCGACTACACGGCCGGCGTAGGCGTGCGCCCCGAAAGCATCGTGGCCGGCAACCTCAACGCTGACCCCGCGCTGGACCTGGTGATGGTGAACCGCACCGATAATACCGTGAGCGTCATGCTCAACAACGGTACGGGCACGGGCTTCGTGGCCGCCACTGGCAGCCCCATCGCGGTTGGCACTACGCCGCTACACGCCGTACTGGCCGACCTCGACAACGACGGCAATCTGGACTTGGTCGTAACCTGCTCCAGCGGTACTATTAATCTCTTAAAAGGCAATGGCGATGGCACATTTACGGCGCAAGCCAGCCTCACCGGCCAGGGCGCTACGACGATGACTGCGGTAGGCGACCTCAACGGCGACGGCAACCTCGACCTGGTAACCTCGGCCGGTACCAGTACCCTGGCGCGGGTGCTCGTCAGCCTGGCCAACGTCGATGCCAGCGGCAACGGCAACCTCACCTTCACTACTACCCAGTACAATGGGCTAGAGCTCGGCACGCAATCGGTAGTGCTGGCCGATTTTGACGAAGATGGCCGCTTGGATTTAGCCACGGGCAATAATACGGCCGGCACCGTGAGCGTGCGCTTCGGCAACGGCGCCGGCGCGTTTGCGGGCAGCCTCAGCCTCACCGCCACCGGTATCAACCACTTGGTGGCGGCCGACCTCACCGGCGATGGGCACCTCGACCTGGCCTCGGTCAATACCTTTGATGCCACCGGTGGCCGGCCCGTTCAGTTCTGGGTTGGCAGCGGCAATGGCACTTTTTCCGGCACCTCTACCAAGCTTGCCCCCAGCGTGTTTGCCTACACGCTCAGCACCGGCGACTATAACGGCGACGGCCTCATCGACCTGTTTGCGGCGCGGGCCGGCGCCAATGCTGGTGGGGTCGATATTTTTAGCTACAACGCCGCGTCGGCGTCGTTTACGGGGCCAGTTACCCGGGCTACGCTTGGTATTCAGCCGCGCAACGTGGCCGTGGTTGACCTTAATAATGACCAGACGCTAGACTTTGCCACGGCTAACTCGGTAGGTGGCAATAGCTTCAGCACGGCACTGGGCACGCCCGGCACCCCGCTGGCTACTGCCTCTGCCTTGGCTGCTCGCGCTACGGGCGGGTTGCAGGTATTCCCCAACCCCGCCAGCGGCACCGCTACGGTGCAGCTTGGCAGCGGGGCCACTACCGCGCCGCTGCTCCTGCTCAACGCGCTAGGCCAGACGGTACTGCGCCGCCCCGCCCTGGCTGCCGGGCAGGCCGCCCAATTGCCGCTAACTGGCCTCGCGCCGGGCCTCTACATGGTGCGCTGTGGTGCGCTGCGCCAGCGCTTGGTAGTAGAGTAGCCGGCATCAGGCATCTGGTAGGCCAAAGCCCTCACCCTGCTCGGGGTGAGGGCTTTTTAGCTTTTGCAGAAAGATTAACTCGGCGTACGTAGCGAAGCTGGGCGAATCTTTCTGCTAGGATGCTGGGTTTGGAAAACGAGCTTTACTAGCTAAATTAGTGGCCTTAGCTGGGCGGGTAGCTAATATTTTTGGGAACTTTGCGGTAGCGTTGGCCCTTGTAAAAAGGTGCCGGCCGTTGATTTTTACGGTACTTTTGAGGGCAGCTCGCCGATTTTACGTTTTTTACAGTGGCTATTTCTGATTCTTTCGCTTCTCCCGACCCCGAACCCGACTACCTTCAACCCGGCGACTCGCTCAGTTTTGACCTGGGCAACAGCCTCGGCGCGCAACTCGATGCCGCCGCCGAAATGCCGCTGGGCGAAGTAGACGCCGAAGCGGTACAGGCCGTGACGGACGCCCTGTTTGACGACGAGGAGCCCGCTGATGCCGACGCGCCCCTGGCGGGTACGGAGGCCGAAGCCGACTCGCCCGCCGAGCAGGCCGAAGAAGCGGAGGAGCCCAAATTTGCCCCCGGCGAGGCGGTGCACGACCTGACGAGCGTGCGCGGCATGTACCAGAACTGGTTTCTGGACTACGCCAGCTACGTGATTCTGGAGCGCGCCGTGCCGGCCGTGGAAGACGGCCTGAAACCCGTGCAGCGGCGCATCTTGCACGCCATGAACGAGATGGACGACGGCCGCTTCAACAAAGTGGCCAACGTAATCGGCCAGACCATGCAGTACCACCCGCACGGCGATGCCAGCATCGGCGACGCCATGGTGAACCTGGGCCAGAAAGACCTGCTCATCGAAACCCAGGGCAACTGGGGCGACGTACGCACCGGCGACTCGGCCGCCGCGCCGCGCTACATCGAGGCGCGCCTGAGCAAGTTTGCGCTCGAAGTCGTCTTTAACCCCGACATTACGGAGTGGCAGATGAGCTACGACGGCCGCAAGCGTGAGCCCATCGCGCTGCCCGTCAAGTTTCCCTTGCTGCTGGCGCAGGGCGTGGAAGGTATCGCGGTGGGCCTGAGCACCAAGATTATGCCGCACAATTTTCGCGAGCTGTGCCAGGCGAGCGTGGCGGTGCTGAAAGGGCGCGATTTTCAGCTCTATCCCGACTTCCCGACGGGCGGCCTGGCCGACATCAGCAACTACCAGAGCGGGCAGCGGGGCGGCAAAATCCGGCTGCGCGCCACGATTGAGAAGTTCGATAAGACGCTGCTCATCATTCGCGACATCCCGTATGGTACCACGACCACGACGCTCATGGAGAGCATCGTGAAGGCGAGCGAGGCCAACAAAATCAAGATAAAAAAGGTGGTGGACAACACCGCCGCGCTGGTCGAGATTCAGGTGCAGCTGCCGCCCGGCGTGAGCCCCGACCTCACCATCGACGCGCTGTACGCTTTCACAGACTGCGAAATTTCGATTTCGCCCAACACCTGCGTCATCATCGACGACAAGCCGCGCTTTGTAGGCGTGGAGGACATGCTGCGCCTGAGCACCGGCAAAACCGTGCGATTGCTGGAGCGCGAGCTGGAAATCCGGCAGCAGGAATTGCAAGAAAAATGGCACTCGGCGTCGCTGGAAAAGATTTTCATCGAGAATCGCATCTACCGCAAAATCGAGGAGTGCGAGACCTGGGAGCAAATTCTCGAAACCATCGACGCTGGCCTCAAGAAGTTTGTGCGGGTAGAGGGCGAGCGGATGAAAACCAACGACACGCGCCTGGTACTGCGCCGCCCCATCAACGAGGACGACCTCACGCGCCTGACCGAAATCCGCATCAAGCGCATCTCGAAATACGACGGGTTTAAGGCCGAGGAGTACATCCAGAAGCTTGATGCCGAGCTGGCCGAGGTAGCCGACCACCTGGCCAACCTCACGCGCTACGCCATTGGGTACTTCGAGGAGTTGCTGAAAAAATACGGTGCCAAGCGCGAGCGTAAAACCCAGCTCCGCACCTTCGATATAGTTACGGCTCAGAAGGTTGCCATTGCCAACCAGAAGCTCTACGTGAACCGGCAGGACGGCTTCGTGGGCCACGGCCTGAAGAAGGACGACAAGGCCGAATTCGTGTGCGACTGCTCGGACCTCGACGACATCATCGCCATCAAGCGCGACGGTACGTTTATGGTGACCAGGATTGCCGAAAAGACCTTCGTGGGCAAGGACATTCTGCACGCCGGGGTGTATAATAAGAACGACGACCGGCTGGTGTACAACATGGTGTACGTAGACGGCGCGAGCGGCATCAGCTTCGCCAAGCGCTTTCTGGTGTCGGGCATCACCCGCGATAAAACCTACGACCTTACCAAGGGCACGAAAGGCACCAAAACGCTGTATCTCACGGCCAACCCCAACTCGGAAAGCGAGATTGTGACCATCTTGCTATCCAGCAAGGCGCAGGCGCGGGTCAAGCAGTTCGACTTCGATTTTGCCGACCTCGCCATAAAGGGCAAGGGCTCGATGGGTAACATCGTGACCAAGCAGCCCATCAAGCAGATAACCCGTAAAGCCGTGGGTGATAGCACGCTGGGCGGGCGCGAGGTATTTTTCGACAGCGTGGTGGCTAAGCTTAACCACGCTGGGCACGGCCGCTACCTGGGGGCCTTCGACACCGACGACACCATCCTGCTCGTCTTCAAAGACGGCTCCTACGAGCTACAGTCGCCGAATCTCAACACGCATTTCGACCTCGCAAACATCGTGTTCATGCGTAAGCTGGAGCCCGACACGATTATCAGCGCCGTGTACGTGGATGGCGAAACCAAAACGTATTACGTCAAGCGGTTCAAAATCGAAACCAGCACGTTGGAAAAGCGCTTTACGTTTATCTCCGAAACCAAAGGCTCGAAGCTGCTGGCAGCCACAGCCTTCACTGAGCCCGAGGTGGAAATAAAGCTGCAACGCGATAAAAAGGCCGATAAGGAAACCGAAAAAGTGCGCCTTGACCAATTTATTGAGGTAAAAGGCTGGAAGGCAATGGGTAACAAACTCAACTACTTCAAAATCCACAGCCTGAGTCTGCTGACCGACGAAGGCCCCGAGCCCACCCGCCGCGAAATGAAAAAGCGCGGTGCCGCACACAAGCCCGAGGAGAACGCGCCCGAGCCGATGGGCGCGGTGGAGGTCACGGCCGAAGAGGTGGCGCAGTCGCAGGCGCTGCTGCGGCGGCCCAAGGCCCAGTTAGGTTTGTTTTAGCGCGGGCACTACGCCGGAGCGGCTGCCGTTGAGATGCGTATGGTGCGAGTTGCGAAAGTGCTGCTACTAGCGCTCGGCGTGGCCGGGCTGGGAGGCGTGCGGGCGGCCTGCGCCCAAAAAACGACCACGTCGCAGCCCTCGCCGCCGGCCATGCCCGAGCCCCGCGAGCTTAGCAATGCCCAGAAGCGAAAAGCCTCGCAGGCCCCCGACTCATTGCTGCTGCGGCAGCACCTGCGCAATGCCAACGGCTTGCAAGCCAAGTACAAGGACTCGGAGGCGCTGGCTGAATACCAGGCGGTGCTTAAGCTCAACCCGCAGCACTATCAGAGCCTGTGGCGGGCGGCCGTGCTGAGCGTGAGCATCGGCAACCGCTACTCGGACGAAACCCGAAAAAGCGCCTATTTCGACGCGGCGCAGGACTATGCTGGCCGGGCGCTGGCCGTGCAGGCCGACGGTGGCGAGAGCAACTACGCCATGGCGCTGGCGCTCTTCAGCCAGGCGGGGCTGCTGAGCGCGCGCGACCGGCTGCGGATTTTCAAGAAAATCCAGCCGCACGTGTTTCTGGCCACCGAATGCCGGCCCGACCTGGCCGAGGGCTGGCAGCTGCTGGGCCGCTGGTACTACCGCGTAGCGCACTACAACGTGCTGGAAAAGACGTTTTCGCGCGTTTTTTTGGGCGGCTACCCGCAGGGCGCCACGTCTAAAAAGGCGATGGATGCGCTGGAAACCGCCCACCGGCTCGACCCCACGCGCATTCAATACTGCTACGACCTAGCCCGCATGTACAAGTACCAGGGCCGCCGCAAGCGCGCCATTGCTATCTTGCAGGAAGCGATTAAGTTGCCGACTTATACTAGTGAGGATTTGGCTATCAATCGTTTGTGCCAGCAGCTATTGCCGCCGCTGGTGCGCGCCGCTGGCCGCCACGACCGCCTGCACGCCCGCTGGTACGAAGGGCTGCGGATGGGGGAGGGGCGCGACCGGTAAATGCCCTGCCGGGCCAGCTTTTGGGCATCCGTGCCGATTTTTGCGAAGCCGTTTCGTAGTCCGGTCTTTTCAGTTGTCCTATAATGCGTCGTTGGCTTTTCCTGTTTTTCCCGCTGCTCGCCGCCTGCCAAAGCACGCCTACCGAGCGCCCCGACACGCTCGTGGACCTCTCGACGGTGCAGAGCGGCCCCCGCGTGCAGGCCGATGAGCTGGACGGCGCCATTCGGCAGCAACCCGAAAACGCGGGCTTGTTGGCCCGCCGGGCCAGCTTGCGGCTGGCCGCCGGCCAGCCCGCCGCCGCCCTGCGCGATGCCAACGCTGCCCTCGTCATCGACGATGCCGACGGCGAACTGTATTTCTTGCAGGCCCGCGCCCTGCGGGCTTTGGGCCGCTTGCCGCAGGCGCTGGCCGCCGCCCGCCGGGCCGCCGAAAACGGCTTCAACTCGCCCGAATTGCCTCTTTTGGAGGGCGAAACGCACTTGGCCGCCCGCCAGTATGCCGCCGCTCTCGAAAGCCTCGACCGCACCCTGCGCCTCGACCCCGACCAGCCGGCCGCGCTGTTCTACAAAGGCCTGGCCTACGCCGCCACCGCCGATACCGCGCAGGCCCTCGACTACCTGCAGGCCGCCCGCAGCCGCGACCCGCGCCAGCCCGAGATATTGCACCAGCTAGCCTTTTTGCTCAACGCCTACCGCCTGCCCGAAGAGGCAGGCCATTACGCCGCCCAGGGCATACGACTAGACTCCGCCTCGGGCGCCCTGGCCTACGACTATGGCCGCCAGCTCGAGCTGCTGGGCCGCCCCGACAGCGCGCTCTACTACTACCGCCGCGCCCTGCGCCTCGATACCACCGTGTACCGGGCCGATTATCGCCTGGCGCTGGCGGCCAGCGCCCAGGGCCGGCGGCCACCCACGCTCATCCCGCATTTGCAGCGTGCCCTGCGCCAGAATCCGCGGTTGCCCCAGGCCCGCCAGCTGCTGGCCGAGGCGCTGGAGGCCCAGCATCGGCTGCCCGAGGCCTTGGCGCAGTTTCGGCTGCTGGTGGCCGAAAACCCGGGTAACCAGCACTGGACGTACAAGGTCTGGAAAACTGGCGAGGCCGTGCGCGCTATGCTGCCCGATAGCCTACGGACGGCGCCGGTTTATTACCGCCGCCCGGCCCCGCCGCGGCCAATAGCCCCGGTAACTAAGACGCAATTAACTAATGAGTAGTCTGTTAGGTAGAATTTGGAAGCTATTTTGCCTTGGAACAGGCGCTGCCTGGCGAGTCAGCTAGCGGCCAAGGTAAGCGCGTTTGCGGGTATCTCAGCCGGCGCGGGCTAACTTGCGCCTGCTTTGCGCCCACCGCAAGCAAAAGCTTAGTAGTTATGCTCAACATCACCCTCCCCGATGGCTCGGTCCGCCCGGTCGAGCCCGGCACCACTGGCTACGACCTGGCCGCCAGCATCAGCGAAGGCCTCGCCCGCAACGCTTTGGCCGTGAAGGTCAACGGCGAAATCCGTGACCTGCACCGCCCCTTCACCGAAGACGCGGCCCTCGAAATCCTTACCTGGAACGACGCTGGCGGCAAGCAGGCCTATTGGCACTCCTCGGCCCACCTCATGGCCGAGGCGCTCGAAGCGCTGTATCCCGGCGTGAAGCTGGCCATCGGCCCGGCCATCGAAAACGGCTTCTACTACGACGTGGACCTCGGCGAAGGCCGCACCATCAGCAGCGACGACTTCCCGGCCATTGAGAAGAAGATGCTGGAGTTGGCCAAAAACAAAAGCAAGTTTGAGCGCCGAGAAGTGCCTAAGGCCGAGGCCGTCGCCTATTTCACCGAAAAGCAGGACCCCTACAAGCTGGAGCTGCTCGAAAACCTGCAAGACGGCCAGATTACGTTCTATACCCAGGGCGGCTTCACCGACCTCTGCCGCGGCCCGCACATCCCCGACACGGGTACGATTAAGGCCGCCAAAATCATGAACGTGGCCGGCGCCTACTGGCGCGGCGACGAGAAAAACAAGCAGCTCACGCGCCTCTACGGCATCACCTTTCCGAAGGCCAAGGACCTCACCGAGTACCTCGAAAAGCTTGAAGAAG
>JAKONR010000076.1 GCA_022701825.1 Hymenobacteraceae bacterium
ACAAGCTGGTTTTTGACGGGCACAAAGACCACCCGACCATCGAGGGGCCGAAGTTTTACAAGCGCCACGGCTACTACTACATCTTCGCGCCGGGCGGCGGCGTGCCCACCGGCTGGCAGGTGGCGCTACGCTCAAGGAGCATTTTCGGGCCTTACGAGGACAAGATTGTGATGGCCCAGGGCAAGTCGAAAACCAACGGCCCGCACCAGGGCGCATGGGTCGATACGCCCGATGGCAAACAGGATTGGTTTGTGCATTTCCAAGACCAGGAGGCCTACGGCCGGGTAGTGCATTTGCAGCCCATGACCTGGAAAAACGACTGGCCCGTTATCGGCCTCGACCCCGACGGCGACGGCACCGGCGAGCCCGTACTTACCTACCGCAAGCCCGCCGTACCGGGCAAAACGGCCCTGGCCACGCCCGCCACGTCCGACGAGTTTTCGGCTAAAACCCTGGGCCTACAGTGGCAATGGCAGGCCAACCCGCAGCCCGCCTGGTACTCGCTCACGGCCGCGCCGGGCAGCGTGCGCTTGGCCGCCGCGCCCCGCCCGGCCGACTACCAGAACTTCTGGCAAGTGCCCAGCCTGCTGCTGCAAAAGCTGCCCGCCGAGCAGTTCACCGCTACTACCAAGCTCAGTTTCACCCCCAAAGCCGAGGGCGAAAAAACCGGTCTCGTGATGATGGGCATGGACTACGCCTACCTGGCCGCCACCTACCGGGCCGGCCGGCTGGAGCTGGCGCAAACCGTTTGCCTGAAAGCCGACAAGGGCGGGGCTGAAACGGCGTCCGCGCCCGTGGCGGTGCCGCTGGGGCAGCCGCTATACCTGCGCGTGGCGGTGCGGCCGGGGGCCAAATGCCAGTTCAGCTACAGCCTCGACGGGCGGCAGTTCACGCCGCTGGGCACGGAGTTTTCGGCCCGCGAAGGCAAGTGGGTCGGCGCGAAAATGGGGGTATTTTGCCTCAGCCCCGGCACGGCTGCCACGGCCGGCTACGCCGACGTAGACTGGTGGCGGGTGACGCCACTCGGTAAATAAAATGGGCCGAGCTTGTCATGTTGAGCGTAGCGAAGCATCTCTGCCGCTTCTTTGGATGGCTTAGCAAAGAAGCGGCAGAGATGCTTCGCTACGCTCAGCATGACACCCGCGAGCTATTCACTTATAATAACTTATGAAAACCCATAAACTGAGGCTGGCGCTCAGCTGGCTATTTCTTCTAGTTGGCTTTGCGCCGGCCCAGGCGGCCACACTGGCCAGCCCAGTTGGCACCTTCACGGTGGCGCAGGATGGCTCGGGCGACTTCCGCACGGTGCAGGAGGCCATCAATGCCGTGCCCGATTTTCGGAAGTTGGTGACCACCATTTTCATCAAAAAGGGCACTTACAAGGAGAAGCTGGTGCTGGCGGGCAGCAAGCAGCTGGTGCATTTCGTGGGCGAGGACCGCGACAAGACCATTCTGACTTACGACGACTACAACCAGAAGAAAAACCGCTTTGGTGAGGACATGGGCACCTCAGGCTCATCAAGCATCTACATCTACGGCCCCGATTTTTCGGCCGAAAACCTGACTTTTCAAAACTCGGCCGGGCCGGTGGGGCAGGCGGTGGCGGTGTGGGTGGCCGGCGACCGCGCCAGCTTCGTCAATTGCCGCTTTCTGGGCTTTCAGGATACGCTGTACACCTACGGCTACGGCAGCCGGCAGTACTACAAAAGCTGCTACATCGAGGGCACCGTTGATTTCATTTTTGGCTCCAGCACGGCGTGGTTTGAGGACTGCACCATTTTTGGTAAGCGCGGCGGCTTTTTCACGGCGGCCTCCACGCCCGACAGCACCCGCTACGGCTACGTATTCAAAAACTGCAAGCTGACTGGTGACGCGCCGGCTGGCTCATTTTTCCTCGGCCGGCCTTGGCGGCCGTATGCCAAAGTGGTGTTTTTGGGCTGCTCGCTCAGCGCCATCGTAAAGCCCGCGGGCTGGGATGAGTGGGGCAAAGAGAGCAATAAGCAAACCGCTTACTACGCCGAGTACCAATCGACTGGCCCCGGCGCGGCGCCCAAAAGCCGGGTGCCGTGGGCGCACCAGCTCACGGCCGCCGAGGCCCAGCAATACACCCGCGACCGGGTGCTGCACGGCTGGCAGCCTGCCAACTTAGGCACTGGCGGTAAGTAGCGCGGACTTTTAGTCCGCAAATTTTTGCGTTGACACTCGTGGACTAAAAGTCCGCGCTATTTGCCACCTGCGGCCAAAGAGCCGCTAAGATGCTATAAGAAGCGCCGGCCACTGCGCAGGAAATTGCGAGCCAATCGGGCGCGCCCGCCCTACTAACGCGGCCCGGCGCACCACTTTCCCACTCCGCTGGTTTCCATGCCTTTCGCTACTACCCTTCGCCAACGCGGCCTGTTGCTGGGCACCCTTTTGGGCCTGGCCGTTACTACCTCTGCCCAAGCCAAATTGGTGGCTTTTCCGGGGGCCGAGGGCTACGGGCGGCTGGCCACGGGCGGGCGTGGCGGCCGGGTGGCCGAAGTTACCAACCTCCACGACGCGGGGCCGGGCTCGCTGCGCGACGCTTTTGCGCA
>JAKONR010000149.1 GCA_022701825.1 Hymenobacteraceae bacterium
TGAATCTGACTCTTTAATTCCCACCGTTCTATGAATCGTATTCTTCGCAAAAGCGCCGCGCTGGCCGGTTTTTCGTCCGCTATTCTGGCCCTGGCGCCTTCGTGCACCAAAGACCTGGACCGCACGCCGACCTACGACCTAACCACCGACGCCGTTTATAAGAACTTCGCCGGCTACCAGGCCGTGGCGGCCAAGGTGTACAGCGGCTTTGCCGTAACCGGCCCCAACGGCCCCGACGCCGCTTCGGGCGACGTACTGGGCATCGACCAGGGCACTTCGGACTACATTCGCCAGCTGTGGAGCGCCCAGGAGCTTACCACCGACGAGGCGGTAATTGCCTGGGGCGACCCAGGGGTGCAGGACTGGCACAACATGAACTGGACCTCGAGCGGGGTGCTTGTGCAGGGCCTGTACAGCCGTATTCTGTACGAAATCACGCTCTGCAACGGCTTTTTGGCTGAGGCCACCGATGCCAAAATCTCGAGCCGGGGCCTGAACGCCACTGAAACGCAGCAAGTGCAGGCCTTCCGCTCGGAAGTGCGCTTTTTGCGCGCCCTGGCCTACTACCACGCCCTGGACTTGTACGGCAACGTGCCTTTCCCGACCGAGAATGACCAGATTGGGGGCACCACGCCGCCCCGCCGCATCACGCGCGCCGACCTGTTTACCTACATTGAGTCGGAGCTGAAAGCCATCGAAACTACGCTGGTAGCCCCTGGCCAAAACCAGTATGGCCGCGCCGACCAAGGGGCCGCCTGGATGCTGCTGGCCCGCCTCTACCTCAACGCGAAAACCTACACCGGCTCGGCACGCTACAACGACTGCGCCACGTACTGCAAGAAGGTAATCGACTCGAACGCCTATGGCCTCGCCACTCGCTACACCAACCTGTTCCGCGCCGACAACAACCGGGCCGCTACCAGCTCAACCGGCAAGCCGGAAATCATCTTCCCGATTGTGTTCGACGGCAAGCTGACGCAGACCTACGGTGGCACCACTTTCCTGACGCACGCTGCCGTATCGGGCACGGCCGATAATAACTGGAAGCCCTCGCGCTACGGCATCGGGGGCGGTTGGGGCGGCATCCGCACCACGCGCCGCCTCTACGAGCTGTTCCCCGACACGGCGGCCGACTCGCGCGGCAAGTTCCAAACGGCGGGCCAGACTCTGGACATCACTTCCCAAACGGTGTTCAGCAACGGCTACGTGCCAATTAAGTACCGCAACCTCACCTCAACGGGCGCGGCCGGCTCCGACCCCACGTTTGTGGATACCGATTTCCCTATGTTCCGCCTGGCCGATGCGTACCTGATGTATGCCGAAGCCGCCGTGAACGGTGGCGGCGACCAAAACCTGGCCGTTACCTACGTGAACCTCGTGCGTCGGCGAGCTTACAATGGCTCGACTGCCGGCGATATCACGCTGGCTACGCTCACGGGTGACCCGAACTTTATCCTGAACGAGCGCGCCCGCGAGCTGCACTGGGAAGGCACGCGCCGCAGCGACCTCATCCGCTTCGACCGCTTCGTGGGCAATTCGACCTCGGCCACTTCCTATACCTGGCCCTGGAAGGGTGGCGTAGCCGCCGGCACCACCGTACCGGCCTACCGCGCCCTGTTCCCGATTCCGGTGAGCGACCTCAGCGTGAACCCAAACCTGGTGCAAAACCCTGGTTATTAAATGACAAGCATTACTTCCCCGGCCTAATGATGGTTCTTTTCAAATAAGCACCGCGTTGGCTGGGGAAGTAATTTTCAGTATTTCCCACCCCTACCCTTCTGATATTTCCCATGAAAAATTGGCTTACCAAAGGTCTCGGCTTTTGCGCGCTGGTCGTGCTTAGCCTGACTTCGGCCTGCAAAAAGGACGAAACGCAGGCGGTTTTGACGCCCGGCGCGGCTCCGACGCTTCAGGCCTCCACCACCACGCCCAATCTGGCCCTGACCACGGCTAACATCAACGCGTCGGCCGTCACGTTCACGTATTCGGCGGCTAATTTTGGCTACCCGGCCGCCGCTACCTACACGCTACAATTTGACAAAAAAGGCGGCAATTTTGCCAGCCCGGTCACGTTCACGGGTGGCACGGCCGCCGGCGCCACTTCCCTGACCACAGCGCAGCTCGTCAATATTTTCTCTTCGCTCGGCTATCCCTTCAGCTCGGCCTCGCAGGTCGACGTGCGAGTAGTGGCCTCGGTGGGCGCGGCGGCGGCGCCGTCTACCTCGCCGGTAGTTACGCTCACGGGCACCCCGGTGCCGCTGTGCATCCCCAACACTTTCGGCGGCAACTGGGGCATTGTGGGGCCGGCGGCTGGCGGCTGGCCCGGTGCTACCCCCACCGACCGGATGCTGACCTACGACTGCTACACCCAGACCTTTACCCTGCGCACGGCGCTGACGGCCGGGGCGCTGAAGTTCCGCGCTAACCAAGACTGGGGTACCAACCTGGGCGGGCCTAGCACCAGCCTCGCCACGGGCGCAACCCTGGCCCTGAATGGCCCTGACCTGAACATCACCACGCCGGGCACCTATACCATTACGCTTACCATCAAGACCGACGCCAGCGGGGCCGTGAGCGGTGGCTCCGTCACGATTAAACCCTAATGCAACGGGCGCTGCGCTACGGTGCGCAGCCTCTTTTGGGCCTTCACAAAAAAAGCCGCTGCTAGTCAGCGGCTTTTTTTGTGAAGATGCGGGGCTACTTTTCGGCACCAAAATGGCTAAGAATAATGCACCTTGGCCTATCATTGCCGGGCAAACCCCTTTTTCGCCTGTTTTATCTTGTTGCAATACCCTATGAAGCGCTCTGTGCTTTTATCGCTACCGCTGCTGGCCGCGGCTACTTTGGCCAGCGCCCAAATCACCCCGCCCACCCAAAAGCCGGCTTCTGCGGCTAAAGCCCCGGCAGCCACGGCTGACGAGCGCGTAGCGGCCCTCACTACCAACATGGCGCAGGCTCTGGGCCTGACGCCCGCCCAAATGGAGAAGGTGCGCGACATCAATACCAAATCGGTGCGCGCCGTGGAGACTGCCCGCCAGCGCTACAATACCAATCCTACCAAGCTGCGCGGCGCCATCGAGGACATCGGCCTGGCCCGGCTCGAACAGCTCAAGGACGTACTTACCCCGGCCCAGTTTGGCCGCTACCAGCAGAAACGCGAAGAAAAACTCGGCGTGCCCACCGTGCGCGGCTACCAAGGCACCCCGCCCCCCGGCATGAACAGCGGCCGCGGCGGCGATGAATAAGTGAAATGGCGCCGGAGTAGAAGCGTAGAGTGGATTCGGTCACTTTACGCTTCTACTCCGGCGCCATTTTACCACTTACTCATTATTTCGGCGGGCTTCCCGCTGGTTGAGGGTAGTGAGGAAGGAGCGCGTGAGGGGCGTTTCGCTTTCGTAGCCCGAGCGGCGCTCGTTGGCGGCGGGGCTTTCGCCAGTGGCGGGCAGGGCCCGGTTAACCCAGGCCAGCACATCGACGGTGGTGCCGGGCAGCAGGCCATGAAAGGCGGCCAGCAGCTTGGCCGGGAGCGACAGGATAAGCTCGCCGTCGCCACGGCGGGTGGCGTTCCAGATGCGGCGAGCGGCCTGCTCGGCGCTCATCGTGAAGCCCGGCATGGCGTCGGCAATGCTAAACCAGGCGTACTCTTTCTGGTGCTGGCCCTTTATCTCGGCGTGGCCGGTGCTGCCGGTGCGCAGCAGGCCGGGGCACACGGTGGTGACGTAGATGCCGTGCTGGCTGAGCTCGGCCCGAAAGCCTTCGGACAAGCCCACCAGCGCAAACTTGCTGGCGCTATAGGCCGTGAGGTGCGGAATGGCCACCTTGCCGCCCAGCGACGAGATGTTGACGATGCGCCCCTCGCCGCGCCGCTTCATGCCGGGCAGCACGGCCTGCATGGCGTGAAACGGCGCCCAGAAGTGCGTATTCATCGAGTCCTCGAAGTCGCGGGCATCCATGTTTTCGAGCGGCCCGCCCAGGATGATGCCCGCGTTGTTGATGAGCACTTCGATGCCGCCCAGGCGGCTTTCGACCTCCGCCACCAGCGAGCGCACCTCGTCGCCGTTGGTGAGGTCGCGGCTGAGAGCCAG
>JAKONR010000199.1 GCA_022701825.1 Hymenobacteraceae bacterium
ACCGTCACGCCCGAGGTGCTGGCCTGGGGCGCGCCCATCCCCGAGTTTAGCCAGGAGGTGGACATGCCGCGCATCGCGGTGATGGCGCGGCAGGCCCAGCCGGGCATTCTGCTGGTCGACCGCACCGTGCACGGCCCCTACGAAAACTACCAGACGCCCGAGCAGCGCGTGCCCGCCCAGCCCCTGCCCCAGCCCTGGGAAAGCTGCCTCACGCTGGCCAATAACTGGGGCTACGTGCCCGGCGACGTGTATAAGTCGCCCGCCCGCATCATCCACACGCTGGTAGAGGTGGTGGCCAAAGGCGGCAGCCTGCTGCTGGGCGTGGGCCCCCGGCCCGATGGCACCCTGGATACCGCGGCTACCACGCGCCTGGCCACCATCGGCAAGTGGCTGGCGGTGAATGGCCCCGCCATTTACGGCACCCGCGCCACGGCTCAATTTCAGGATGGCAGCACCTACTTCACGCAGGGCAAAAACGGCACCCGCTACGCCATTGCCTGCCTGCCCGAAGGCCAGCCCCGGCCCGCTACCCTCACCTGGCACGGCAACCTGCCCCGCCCCAAAAGCCGCCTCACGCTGCTCGAAACCGGCCAGGCCGTGCGCTGGACGCGCACCGGCGATGCCGTGACCGTGACGCTGCCGGCCAAGCTGGCGCGGCAGGCGGGCGCGCATCCGGCGCTGGCGTTTGGGTATGTGGCCGAGTAGCTTGCCGCTCTGGCGCGGGCGCCTCCCCCGGCCCCCGCGCCGGCATAGTACGCTTACTTTTTCTACGGCTTCTCCTGCATGCTAAAACCCTTCGCCAGTTTGTGCCTCCTGCTGGCCAGTAACCTGACCGCCCCTACCCCACCCGCCCGGCCGCGCTACCAAGACCCCGCCGTGCCCACCGAAGCCCGCGTGCAGGACTTGCTGGCCCGCATGACAGTGGAGGAAAAAGTAGGCCAGCTCTCGACGCTGCTGGGCTGGGAAATGTACCAGAAAGACGGCCCGAAGGTGAGCGTGAGCGCGGCGTTTGAGAAGGCGATAAACGAGCGCCGCATCGGCGGGCTGTGGGCCACGCTGCGCGCCGACCCCTGGACCAAAAAGACGCTGACCACCGGCCTCAACCCCGCGCAGGCCGCCGCGGCTACCAATGCCTTGCAGCGCTACGCCGTGGCCCACTCGCGGCTGCACATTCCGCTGCTGCTGGCCGAAGAGTGCCCGCACGGGCACATGGCCATCGGCACCACGGTGTTTCCGACGGCCATTGGGCAGGGCAGCACCTGGAACCCGGCCCTGATACAGGAAATGGCGGCGGCCATCGGGGCCGAGGCGCGGGTGCAGGGCGCGCACGTGGGCTACGGCCCGGTGCTGGACTTGGCCCGCGAGCCGCGCTGGTCGCGGGTAGAGGAAACCTACGGCGAAGACCCCGTGCTCACCAGCGCCCTGGGCGCGGCCATGGTACGGGGCCTGCAAGGCCCCAGCCTGCGCGGCGGGCTAAACGTGGCCGCCACCCTCAAGCACTTCGCCGCCTACGGCGTGCCCGAGGGCGGCCACAACGGCGGCGGCAGCAGCGTGGGCCCGCGCGAGCTGGAGCAGAGCTATTTGCCGCCTTTTCGGGCCGCGGTGCGGGCGGGCGCGCAGTCGGTAATGGCCGCCTACAACTCGCTCGACGGGGTGCCGTGCTCCAGCAATGCGTTTTTACTTAGCGAAACGCTGCGCCAAAAATGGGGCTTTCGAGGCTTCACGGTGTCGGACCTGGGCAGCATTTCGGGGCTGCTGAGCAGCCACCACGTAGCCGCCACGCTGCCCGAAGCGGCGGCGCTAGCCCTGCGCGCCGGGCTCGATGCCGACCTCGGCGGCTACGGATACGACCAGCACCTGCTGGCTGCCCTGCGCCAAAACCTGGTGCCGCTGCCGGCCCTGGACAGCGCCGTGAGCCGCGTGCTGCGGGTGAAATTCGCGCTGGGCTTGTTTGAAAACCCCTACGTGGACCCGCAGCGGGCGGCGCGGCTCGTGCGCCGCCCGGCCCACGTGCAGCTGGCCCGGCGGGTAGCGCAGGAGTCCATCGTACTACTCAAAAACGACCAAAACCTGCTGCCGCTGCCCAAAACGCTGCAACGCCTGGCCGTCATCGGCCCCAACGCCGACAACCTCTATAACCAACTCGGCGACTACACCGCACCGCAGTCCACCAGCAGCGTGACGACGGTGCTGGCCGGCATCCGGGCCAAAGTTGGGCCGGCCACGCAGGTGCTGTATGCCAAGGGCTGCGCCATTCGCGACAGCAGCCGCGCGGGCATTGCGGCGGCCGTGGCGGCGGCGCGCCAGGCGCAGGTGGCCGTGGTGGTGCTGGGCGGCTCCAGCGCCCGCGACTTTCAAACCGAATACCAGGCTACGGGCGCGGCCACGGTGCCGGGCGCGGCCGGCCCGGCGCAGCTCAGCGACATGGAAAGCGGCGAAGGCTACGACCGCGCCACCCTCGACCTGCTGGGCCGGCAGCAGGAGCTGCTACAAGCCGTAGTAGCTACCGGCACGCCCGTGGTGGTGGTGCTCATCAAGGGCCGGCCGCTGAGCCTCAACTGGATGGCGGCGCACGTGCCGGCTATTTTGGATGCCTGGTACCCCGGCCAGGAGGGCGGCCATGCCGTGGCCGACGTGCTGTTTGGCGACTACAACCCCGCTGGCCGCTTGCCCATCTCGGTGCCCCGGCACGTGGGCCAGCTACCCGTGCACTACAATGCCCGCCGCCCCGCCCCGCACGACTACGTGGAGGTGTCGGCCCAGCCGCTCTATCCCTTTGGCCACGGCCTGAGCTACAGTACGTTTGAATACGCTGATTTACAGATTTCCCCCCTCGAAAAGCCGGGCGCGGTGCAGGTAGCAGTGCGCTTCAAAGTGAAGAACACCAGCGCCCGCGCCGGCGACGAAGTAGCCCAGCTTTACTTACGCGACGACGTGAGCTCGGTGGCCACGCCCGACCGGCAGCTGCGCCACTTTCAGCGGCTGCGGCTGCAAGCCGGCGAGCAGCGCGAGGTAGCCTTTACCCTCACGACTGAGGACCTGCTGCTGCTCAATACCAGCCTGAAATGGGTGGTAGAGCCGGGCACGTTTACCGTGCTGCTGGGGGCTTCGTCGGGCGATATTCGCCTGCAGGCGCCCTTCCGCGTGGCGCGGGCGGTGGCGCCCTAGTGGCGCCCGCCGCACAACTGCCCGCTCGGTGCTGCCCTAAGCTGGCGGCCCTCGCCCTACCTTCCGGCCATGAATACTCCTTCGCTTCCACCCTACACCGCCCCGGCCGGCACCGGCATCGGCCACGTGCATTTGCAAGTAACGGACCTCGACCGGGCCTTGCAGTTTTATAACGGCCTGCTGGGCTTTGAGGTCATGATGAACGTGGGCACGGCCGCCTTTTTGTCGGCCGGCGGCTACCACCACCACATCGGGCTCAATACCTGGCACAGCCGGGGCGGGCGGCCCGCCCAGCGCGAAGGCGCGGCGGGGCTCTACCACGCGGCTATTTTATATAAAGAGCGGGCCGAGCTGGCCGCCATCGTAAAGCGCTTGCTGCAAGCCGGCTACCCGCTGCGCGGAGCCTCCGACCACGGCGTGAGCGAGGCCATCTACCTCGACGACCCCGACGGCAACGGCTTGGAGCTGTATTGGGACCGGCCCCGGGAAGAATGGCCCACCGATGCGCAGGGCAACCTGACGATGTACACCCACCCGCTCGATATGCCGGGCCTGCTGCGGCTGGCCGAGTAAAGCGTTGCGCGGACTTGGCAATCCGCGTTTTATTGCACGCTACCGAACGCGGACTACCAAGTCCGCGCTACCTCGGGCGTATCTTCGCGGCAGAGTTTTTCGTCAATCTCTCCTCTCCTTTTTTTTATGATTATCGGCGTTCCGAAAGAAATCAAAAACAACGAAAACCGCGTGGGCCTCACGCCCGCCGGCGTAGCCGAGCTGCGCAAGCACGGCCACTCGCTTTTCGTGCAAGCCAGCGCGGGCGAAGGCTCGGGCTTTGCCGACAGCGAGTACGAAGCCGCGGGCGCCACGATGCTCTCTACCATCGCCGACGTGTACAAGCAGTCGGAGATGATTATCAAGGTAAAGGAGCCAATTGCGGAGGAGTACCCGCTCATCAAGGAAAACCAGCTGCTGTTCACGTATTTCCACTTTGCCAGCGGCGAGGAATTGACCCACGCCATGGTGGAGCGCAAGGCCGTTTGCCTGGCCTACGAAACCGTGGAGCTGCCCTCGCGGGCGCTGCCGCTGCTCATTCCGATGAGCGAGGTGGCTGGCCGCATGGCCCCGCAGGAAGGCGCCAAGTACCTGGAGAAGCCCCTGAAAGGCCGAGGCATCTTGCTGGGTGGCGTGCCCGGCGTGAAGCCCGCGCACGTGCTGGTGCTGGGTGCCGGCATCGTGGGCACGCAGGCCGCCAAGGTGGCCGCCGGCCTCGGCGCGCAGGTGACGGTAATGGATATTAACCTGAACCGCCTGCGTGAGCTCGACGACTTCATGCCCAAAAACGTGGTGACGCAGTACTCGAACGAGTACAACATCCGCGAAGCCATCAAAACCACCGACCTCGTGGTGGGCGCCGTGCTGATTCCGGGCGCGAAAGCCCCGCACCTCATCACCCGCGACATGCTCAAGACTATGCGCCCCGGCACCGTGCTCGTGGACGTGGCCGTGGACCAAGGCGGCTGCATCGAAACCTGCAAGCCCACGACCCACGAAAACCCGACCTTCATCATCGACGACGTGGTGCACTACTGCGTGGCCA
>JAKONR010000207.1 GCA_022701825.1 Hymenobacteraceae bacterium
GCCGAGAATTTCTTCTCGCCCAGCAACACCGTGCGCAGCACCATCGACAGCGCGCTACTCGCCCAGACTACCAGCACCATTCAGCACATCACGAGCTTCAAGGTGTACTTCGGCTACCGCATCGGCCAGCTCACCGCCGCCGCCCGCCCGAGTAAAAGCGTGCGCAACGACGACCTGAAAACCGACGAGAACGGCGGCGGCAGCCAAGGCAGCGGCGGCGCCCCGGCGGCTACGCGGCCGGCCCCGGCGCCCGCGCCGGCCAGCCCGCCGAAGGCGGGCGCGGCCCCGAAATAGGGTGGAGGCGAAGGCATTTAGGCGGCTTTTGAGGCGGGAGTCCAATTGTCATTGCGAGCGCAGCGAAGCAATCGCACCCGAACGGCACCCAGCGAGTAACCTCAACAGGTGCGCTTACTTCGCTGCGCTCGCAATGATAGTCGTAGCCTGCGCAAACCGCATCTTCACACGTTGCGCGCCCGGCGGCCCGCCCCCAACGGGCGTAACTTGCAGCCTGACTTTTGGTGCCCCACCTGCCGTTGATGCGTTCTTCCGTTCTATTTTACTGGTTTCTATTTACCGCCTTCCTGCTAAGCTCGCCGGCCGTGCTGCGGGCGCAGGCCGCCGCCAACAACCTGCCCAGCCTGCGCATTACGCGCCCCTTGGTGCTGCGCGAGGACTTGCAAAATGCCGACGCCCCGGTGCCGCCCAAGCGCGAGCTGCGCGCCTTCTGGATTGCCACCGTGGCCAACATCGACTGGCCCAGCCAGCGCGGCATGGCCCCCGAAGTGTACCGCCGCGAGTACCGCCGCCTGCTCGACGCCGGCCAGCGCGCCGGCCTCAACGCCGTGTTTGTGCAAATTCGGCCCGCGTCGGATGCCTTTTATAAGTCTGATTTAGAGCCCTGGAGCCGCTATCTCACGGGCCGCCAGGGCAAGGCCCCGATTGAGGGCGACGACCCGCTGCCGTTCCTCATTTCGGAGGCGCACCGCCACGGCATGGAGTTTCACGCTTGGTTCAACCCCTACCGCGCCACCATGGATACGCTCACGCGCTCGCTGGCCCCCAGCCACCCGCTGCGTCAGCACCCCGAGTGGTTTATCAAGTACGCCAAGCAGTACCTCTACAACCCCGGCCTGCCCGAAGTACGCACCCACATCAAGCGCGTGATACTCGACGTGGTGCGCCGCTACGATATTGACGGCGTGCACTTTGATGACTACTTCTACCCATATCCGGAGGCGGGACAGGTGTTTCACGATGAGCAGGCCTTTGCTGCCCAAAACCCCGACAACTTGGGCCTGGCCGACTGGCGGCGGCAAAACGTGAACACGCTCATCCACGACCTGCACGACAGTATTCAGGCGGCCAAGCGCTGGGTGAAATTCGGCATTTCGCCCTTCGGCGTGTGGATGAACAAGAGCGCCCACCCCGACGGCTCGGACACCCGCGCCGGGCAGCCCAGCTACTCCAACCTCTACGCCGACTCGCGCCTCTGGCTGATGCAGGGCTGGATTGATTACATCGTGCCGCAGCTGTACTGGAGCACCAAATTCCGGCTCGTGCCCTACGCCACGATGGTGGAGTGGTGGGCGCGCAACCGCTTCGAGCGCCACCTCTACATCGGCCACGGCATGTACCGCATGCGCGAAAGTACCCGCTCCGACACCGCCTGGCGCAACCCCCGCGAGCTGCCCACCCAAGTGCGCCTCAACCGCAGCTACCCCGACGACGTGCAGGGCAGCGTGTATTTCTCGGCCAATTCGCTGCTCAACAACCCGCTGCACACTACCGATTCGCTGCGCCTCGACCTCTACCGCGCCCCGGCGCTGGTGCCCACCATGCCCTGGCTCGATAGCCTGGCCCCGCGCCCGGTGCGCGAGCTGGTGCTCAACCGCACCCGCGCCGTGGCTACCCTCACCTGGGCCGCCGACCCCGTGCCGGCCGACGACGGCGACCTCGCCGCCTACTACGTGCTCTACCGCTTCGAGCGCGGCCAGGTAATGTCGCCCACCGACCCGCGCCATATTCTGGCCGTTATTCGGCCCACTGGCCTGGCCCAGCCCGCCACCTTTGCCGATACCACGGCCCGGCCGGGCGTGGCCTATTCGTACTTCCTCACCGCCGTCGACCGCCTGCACAATGAGAGCGTGCCGCTGCGCGTGTTCTCCGAAGGCAAGCTGCCGGTGGAGGTGCTGGCCGCCGCGCCCATCAACATGCCCGCCCAGGCCCACCGCCCGGTGCCGCCCGTGGCCTTGGTGCCCAGGGCGGCCGGCCGGCCCACGTCGCCGGTGCCCGCCGAGGTAGCCCGCGCCGAAGCCGCCAAAGTAAAAGTCAAAACCAAGCCGCCGGTGAAAAAGCGCCGCGGCTTCTTCGCCCGGTTGTTTGGGCTGAAGTAGGGGGGGCAAATTGGAGCATGCTGAACGCAGTGAAGCATCGCTGTCGCCTCGTCCAACGGTGCGGTAGCGATGCTTCACTGCGTTCAGCATGACTAGGCGTATACTTGTCTAATGTCTAACGTAGTATCTGCCAACCCCGGCCGCCTCATCAGTCTCGACGTGTTTCGAGGTCTCACCGTTATGGGCATGGTGGTGGTGAATAACCCCGGCGACTGGGGCCACATCTACCCGCCCCTGGAGCACGCCGAATGGCACGGCTGCACGCCCACCGACCTGGTGTTCCCATTTTTCCTGTTCATCGTAGGCGTGAGCCTGGCCTACGCCCTGGCCGGTGTGAAGCAGCGCGGTGAGCCGCAAGGCTCCGTGCTGGCGCAGGTGCTGCGGCGGGCCGCCGTGCTGTTTGGCCTGGGGCTGCTGTTGTCGCTGTACCCGCGCTTCGATTTCTCGGTGGTGCGCATAATGGGCGTGTTGCAGCGCATTGCGCTGGTGTATTTGGGGTGCAGCGTCATTTATCTGAAGTCCGATTGGCGCACGCAAGTAGGGCTGCTGGTCGCCTTTTTGGCGGGCTACGCCGCGCTGCTCCAGCTGGTGCCCGTGCCCGGCGTCGGCCCCGCCAACCTAGAGCCCGCTACCAACCTCGGCGCCTGGCTCGACCGCGCTGTTTTCACCGAAGCCCACCTCTGGAAGCAGTCGCGCACCTGGGACCCCGAGGGTCTGCTCGGCACGCTGCCCGCGCTGGGCACCGGCCTGCTGGGCGTGCTGGCCGCGCAGTGGCTGCGCCGCCCCGACTTGGCTACGGCCGCTAAAATGGGCGGGTTAGTAGCGGCCGGCGTGTTGGCCGTGGGGCTGGGGCTGGTCTGGAATAGGTGGTTTCCTATAAACAAGGCGCTGTGGACCAGTTCCTACGTGCTGTTTACGGGTGGGCTGGCGCTGCTGGTGCTGGCCGCTTTGTATTGGCTCTGCGACGTGCGGGGCTCCCGGCGCTGGGCCACGCCGGCCGTGGCGTTCGGCGTCAATGCCATCGCGGTGTTTGTGGGCTCGGCGTTGCTCTCGCGCACTTTTGGGCTCTTTAAATTGGCCTTGCCCGGCGGTGGGGTAGGGGGGCTGAAAGAGTGGCTGTACGACTGGGGAATCGTCCCATTCTTCAGCGACCCGCGCACCGCCTCTTTAGCGGGTGCGGTGGTATGTTTGCTCGTCTGGTGGGCGGTGCTGAGCTTGCTCTACCGCCGCCACTGGGTGTGGAAAGCCTGAGTGCTTGCAGAGGCGAAATACAAAGTTGTCTGTCTCTTGCGAGCGCAGCGAAGCAACCACATCAAGGCGGGCCGCGTGGGTAGCCAACAGGTGCGATTGCTTCGCTACGCTCGCAAGGACAGTCTATAAGTCATAATTCAATCAATGAAAATCCTCATCATCGGCGGCGGCAACATGGGCCTGACCTACGCCCGCAGCTTTGTGCGCGCCCACGTTACCTCGCGCCTCGATTTGCGCCTGCTGGCGCGCTCGCCCGAGCGCGTGGCCGCGCTGGCCGCCCACGAAATCGGTACCGCCTGGGGCCGCCCCGAAGACTGCGTGCCGGGCGTGAATATCATTATTCTGGCCGTGAAGCCGCAGGATTCGGGCGCGCTCTTTGCGCAGCTGCGGGGGCTGGTGCAGCCGCAGCAGGTCATCATCAGCATCATGGCGGGCGTGCAGATACGCACCCTGCGCGAGGCGCTGGGTACGCCCAAAGTCATTCGGGCCATGCCCAATTTGCCCGCCCAAATTGGCATGGGCATGACGGCCTTCACCAGCACCGACGAAGTAACCCGCGCCGAACTGGTGCAGGTGCAAAACCTGCTGAGCACCACCGGTAAGACCGTGTACGTGGAGGAGGAAAGCGCCATCGACGCCAGCACCGCCATCTCGGGCAGCGGCCCGGCCTACGTGTACTACTGCATGGAAGCCCTCATGGCCGCCGCCGCCCAAATGGGCTTCGCCCCCGCCGAGGCCGAGCTGCTCGTCAGCCAGACCTTTCGGGGCGCGGTAGAGCTCTACAGCCAGGCCGGCCTCAGCTGCCAGGACTGGATAGCCCGCGTGGCTTCCAAAGGCGGCACCACCGAGGCCGCTATGCGCGCCTTCGGCCAGGCATCGGTGCGCGAAGGCCTGATGGCCGGGGCCACCGCCGCCCGCGACCGCGCCGAGGAGCTAGGCAAGCGGTGAGGTGATGAGCGAGTGGGGTGGTGAATGAATTAGAATCGCCTGTCATTGCGGGCGCAGCGCAGCAATCGCGCTTGCTCGGGTACCGTTCGGATGCGATTGCTGCGCTGCGCCCGCAATGACAAACGGCGTTTTTGCGTAAGCCCCCAAATACCTTGCTACGCTCGCAGTAGCCAACCGTTTGCCGCCACCTGCTCTGTTCGCTCCCGATGAAAAAAACTGCTTTACTCGCCGGTGCTACCGGCTTGGTTGGTAGCGCGCTGCTGCCGCTGCTGCTCGCCTCCGAGCGTTACGCCAAGGTGCTGGTGGTAGGCCGCCGCCCGGTCGCAATTCAGCATCCCAAGCTCACGCAGGTAGTCACGGACCTCGGCCAGCTCGAAGCCGAGCGCCTGCGCCTCATTGCCGACGACGTGTACTGCTGCTTGGGCACCACCATGCGGCAGGCAGGCTCGAAAGAGGCGTTTTACGAAGTGGATTTTACGTATGTAGTAAAGCTGGCGGCCATCACGGCGGGCAATTTTGCGGCGCAGTTTCTGGTGGTGTCAGCCATCGGGGCCGATACCGAATCGGCCTTTTACTACAGCAAAGTAAAAGGCGAAATGGAGGCCGCCGTGCGCCAGGCGCCTTTTCGGGCCATCCACATCTTCCGGCCCTCGCTGCTGTTGGGCACCCGCGCCCGGCCGCGCCTCGGCGAGCGCCTGGGTGGGCTGGTGCTCAGGCTACTCGGCCCGCTGCTGCGCGGCAGCTGGCAGAAATACCGCGCCATTACCGATGTGGCCGTGGCCCGCGCCATGCTGGCGGCAGCGGCCGAAGACGGTGGCGGCGTGCGCGTGCACGAGCTGCGCGGCGACTAACAAAAAAAGCGTCCCGGCATCACTGCCAGGGCGCTTTTTTTGTTAGTAAAATGCCCGCAAGGCTACCACCGCCGGCCGTAGGCGCGGCCCCGGTAGTAGGGGCGCGGCGCGTAGTACACGCGCGGCCGGGGCGCGTAGTAATACGGCTGCGGATACACCACCACGGGCGGCGGCGGGGCCACTACCACTGGCGCCACGGGCGGGTAGTAGTAGCGCGGCCCGTAGTAGGGGCGCGGCGCGTAGTACGGCCGGCCAATCTGGGCATTGACAATGACTTGGGCCGAAGCCGACCGGGCGCCGAGCACTCCCAGGCTCAGCAACAGGGCGAATAACACAGGTTGAAAACGCATAGCAAGACCGCGCCGCAGCGCGCTAGGTTAGAGTGAGAAAAGGCTTAGCTGCAAAAACATAGGTTAACAAGGGGGAGTAGGCGCTGTTAGCGCCCACCCCGGCGGCCCCCGCCACCGTAGCCACCCCGGCCCCCACCGTGGTAGCCCCCCTCACCGCGATAGCCACCGTGAAAGTGAGGGGCCGGGCGGTAGTAAGGGGCTGGCCGCACCACCCGCACGGGCGGGGCGTAGTAACCCGGCCGGCCGTAGTAGCGCGGGCCGTAGCCGTAACCATCGTAGCCGTATGGGTAGCCCGCGCTGGCCCCCACATACACGCCCGGCGTGCAGCTGCTCAGCAGCAAGCCGAAGCTCATGGCAAAAAGCAGGAAAAACAAAGGTTTGAGTCGCATAGCTAAAGGCGCCGAAACGCCTGATAAAGTCAGCTGGATAACGCAACAACAGTGCTTGGATGCCGAAAGGCTCCCGATGTTTAACGCACACGCTCAAAAAGCGGGTGATAGCCAAAAGCCGGGAAATCGACTGCCTGCTACGGATGCTTTGAATAAGAAAAACTCGTGCCAGTTTTTTGCCCGAACAGTGAAAAAAGATGCCTTTCAGGCTCGAAATAAAGGAGGGGTGAGGTAACTTTTTAAGCAATGATTTTATTGATGTAAAATGTTGTGCAACAGTTGATTAAAATGAATAATAAATGACTTTGAAATGAATTAAAGCCGCCCGTTGGTCGTTATCAAGGCAAGTAAATTCCAGCATCTATTCCGCCTATGAAAAGCCCCGCCGAATACCTCGCCCCGCACGTATTTGAAGCCCGCCGCCCGCGCCGCGAGTTGCAGCCCGTAGTTGGCTACGCCGACGCGCTGCGCGCCGTAGAGCAGGCCCTGGCCGATGCTGAGAAGTATAAATACCTACTCATGCGCGCCCTGCGCCGCCACGCCGATGAAGTGGCGGCCACGACGGTGCCCACCGTGCTCCAGCCCGAAACGCCGGTGCTGCCGATGTACCCCGCGGGCCTGCCGCTGGTCGCGTAGTAGGCTGATTGTAAACGCGCTACCAACACAAAAGCCGCCCGTTAGCAACGGGCGGCTTTTGTGTTGGTAGCGCGTTTGCGTCTCGTCGCTATTCGGCTCGGCCGGCGGGAGACGCAAGTAGGCGTCTCAATACCGCCGCCCTAATAAAACCGGTCGGGCAGCAGATAATTCTGCACGTAGTCCTGAATGCCGGCTTCGAGCGAGGTAAACGGCAGTTCGTAGCCGATGTTGCGCAGCTTGCTCATATCGGCCTCGGTAAAGTACTGGTACTTGTCGCGGATGTCCTCGGGCGTGTCGCGGAAGCGCACGTCGGGCGTGGCACCCAGCGCGGCGAAGGTATTCAGCGTGAGGTCCATGAAGGTGCGGGCCTGGCCGCTGCCCAGGTTGTAGATGCCCGACTGCGTGCGGTGGTTGAGCAGGAAAAAGCACACCTCCACCACGTCCTTCACGTACACGAAATCGCGCATCTGGCCACCGTCGATGTAGTGGGGGTTGTGCGAGCGGAAGAGCGTCATGTTGCCGTACTGCCGAATCTGGTGAAAGGCGTGGAAAATCACTGACGCCATGCGGCCCTTGTGGTACTCGTTGGGGCCGTAGACGTTGAAGAATTTCAAACCAGCCCAGAAATACGGTTTCTCGGCCTGCTGCACGGCCCAGTTGTCGAAGTCGTTTTTTGACTCGCCGTAGGGGTTCAGTGGGCGCAGCTGGGGCAGCAAGGCGTCGTTGTCAGAGTAGCCCAGCGTGCCATCGCCGTAGGTGGCGGCCGATGAGGCGTACACCAGCGGCAGCTGGTAGCGCACGCAGGCCTGCCATAGTTGCTTGCTGTAGTTGAGGTTAAGCAAATCGAGCACGGCGTAGTCCTGCTCGGTGGTGTCGGTGCGGGCGCCGAGGTGGAAGATGAACTCGACCTGCGCGTGGTGCTTGTCGAGCCAGTCAAAAAACTCTAGCCGGTCGACGTACTCGCGCAGCTTTTTGCCCCGGATATTGGGCAGTTTTTTCTCCACCGCGAAGTTGTCGACCACCACGATGTCGTTGAAATTGGCGGCGTTGAGGCGCGAGACTAAGCAGCTGGCGATAAAGCCGGCGGCACCGGTTACGACT
>JAKONR010000236.1 GCA_022701825.1 Hymenobacteraceae bacterium
TACGCTCGCACATCGGTATCGTACCGCAGGAAACGCTGCTCTTCGGCGGCACCATCCGCGACAACATTGCCTATGGCAAGCCCGGTGCTACCGACCAGGAAATCATCGAAGCCGCCCGCCGCGCCAACGCCTGGCAGTTCATTTCGGCCTTCCCCGAAAGCCTCGACACGGTGGTTGGCGACCGCGGCATCAAGCTCTCGGGCGGGCAGCGGCAGCGCGTAGCCATCGCCCGCGCCATCCTGAAAAACCCCGCCATCCTCATCCTCGACGAAGCCACGTCGTCGCTCGACAGCGAGAGCGAAAAGCTGGTGCAAGGCGCCCTCGATGAGCTGATGCAAAACCGCACCAGCCTCATTATCGCCCACCGCCTTAGCACCATCCGCAAGGTCGATAAAATCCTGGTTATCGACGGCGGCCGCATCATAGAGGCTGGCTCGCACGACGAGCTCAGCGAGCGGCCGGGCGGGCTGTATGCCAATTTGCTAAGGTTACAGTTTGAGTTGGCGTAAATATTTTAACTTTTGATTTTAGTAATGAGATTTAAGATAATGACAGTACTTGAATTTACACGAGCGATTGAGAAGATATTCACCGATGAAGTCGTAAAACTTTATCCTGGATACTGGCTCGAAGACCAGCTAACAATCAATTTTTTAATTTCCGTAAAAGAAAATTTATCAAATTCTTATTTGTCAGACCTGCGAAATGGTTCATTTATCAAGATGAATCTATTTAAGCAAAGAGGCAAAAACTCTGAGACAAAATATGGAGACGTTGCTGTAATATCAAATATACTTTATCCTGATGGGACAAGAGTAGAGGGCATTGGATACTTGGAAGCCAAGAAGAGAGCTGTTGGGCAGATATCTTTTGAAGCGGTCAAAGAGTCTCAGTTAAAAACTATCAGTAGCAACGCTCCGAGAGCTAAATTGCTGCTTTATGATTATGAACCTATTACCAGCTTTATACAAGACTATTCTTATTTTTTGAGCGATGATAATAAAAAGCCTACTACTGCGCTACTGAGTATCCCTATCACTTATGCTACAGCTTTACCAATCAATCTGGCACTAGAAATTGGCAACTATGATACTAATCTATACAAATTTGGGCTACCGCTTTCACATCAAATAGCCTTTCGTTACATGCATGGGCAGGATTTAGAATTTGATAAATCTTCAATTAATACTTCAAAAGGATTTGCAGATAAGGTAGGCCTGCCAAAATATATATTATCAATAACATCTATATCAGCAACCCAAATAGAAAATTCCCTGGTGAATAGCAACAGACCTATAGTTAATCCAAACCCAGAGTTTTACAGGGAGCTATAACCAATCCTATAAATATTTTGAGCAATAAAAGTTTATTTCAGTAGGTGGTGCCAATTTCTAATGGAATCACCTACTGAAATAATAATCAAATATTTATATCTGATAATATACACTGCCAAGTATCAACTATTCTCTATTGTCGCCCACATAGCCTTACAGTAGTTATTCACCCAACCATATGAAGATTTAATGAGTATGCAGGAAGTAAGCACAGCGCATCCCGCACCGCTTTTCCACGCACCTCATTTGCTTCTATGTCCGTTACCAACGACCTGCTCAATACCGTGTTGCGCCACGCGGGCCAAGAGGTATCCCGCAAGGAATTTCTGAATCTGGCCGGGCGCGGGCTCGCGGCCAGCGTGGCGGCGGGTACTCTCGCCGCCTGCCAGGAAAAAACCGGCGCTGCGAACGCGGCAGCTACCACGCCCACTACCGGCACGCCGGCCGCGCAGGTCGATGCCAATACGGTATACGCCGCGCCCGGCGGGCCGCAGGTGCCTTCTTCAGAAGCCGTATCGCCGCCCGCCAAAGTACCCGCAGCGGCCGATAAGCCCATCGAACTAGAGGCTTGGAAGTCAGACGTAGACCCCAAGTCGCCGCCCACGCCGACGCCGCTGCCGCCCGACCAGCGCGTGGGCTACGCCCTGGTAGGCCTAGGTCACCTCACGCTGGAAGAGTTGCTGCCGGCTTTTGGGGCGTGCAAGAAATCGAAGCCGGTGGCGCTGGTCAGCGGCTCGCCCGAGAAGCTGGCCAAAGTAGCTAAGCAGTACGGCATTAAGCCCACGAGCTGCTACAGCTACGCCGACTACGACAAGCTAAAAGACAACCCCGAGGTGCAGGCCATCTACATCGTGCTGCCCAACTCGATGCACGCCGAATACGTGCTGCGCGGGGCCAAAACGGGCAAGCACATTCTTTGCGAAAAGCCGATGGCCAACTCGGTGCGCGAGTGCGAGCTGATGATAGCCGCCTGCAAAGAAGCCAAGGTGAAGCTCATGATAGCCTACCGTATTCAGTACGAGCCCTATAACCGGCTGGTGCGCGACATGGTGCGCGGCGAGAAGTTCGGCAAAGTCAAATACATTCAGGCCCAGAACAGCCAAAGCTCGGCCAACCCCGACCACTGGCGGCACAAAAAGGCGCTGGCCGGCGGCGGCGCGCTCCCCGACATCGGCCTCTACTGCCTCAATACCAGTCGCTTCCTGCTGGGCACCGAGCCTACCGAGGTATTCGGCTATATGCACAGCACGCCCGGCAATCCGCTGTTCAAGGAAGTGGAGGAGATGATGAGCTGGCAAATGCGCTTCCCCAACGGCGTGCTAGTGAGCGCCATCACGCACTACGACACCCACGATTCGCGCTTTTACCGCGTGAACGCCGAGCGCGGCTGGCTGCACCTCGACAACGGCTACGCCTACCGCGGCCAGCAGCTGACGACCTCGCACGCCGAAGGCCCGGCCAAAATGCAAAACCAGCTTACCATCGGGGCTAACAACCAGTTTGCGGCCGAGATGGACCACTTTTCCGAGTGCATTCTGGAGAATAAGCCGCCCCACACGCCCGGCGAGGAGGGCCTGCAAGACCAGCGCATTATGGAGGCCATCTACCAATCGGCCCGCGAGGGCCGGCCGGTAAAGCTGCCGCCCGTGAGTGGCACCGACGTGTTTCGCGGACCCGAGCCGAAGCTGGGCTAGGTAACGCGCCCGTTCTGTCGTGCTGAGCACAGCGAAGCATCTCTACCGCTTCGTTGAACGGCTCGGAAGAAGCAGTAGAGATGCTTCGCTGCGCTCAGCATGACAGGCGCTTCTGGTTAGAACAATCAAAAATAAGCTTATCCTCAAAACTCAACGCGCAGACTCACGGAGTACTCGCTAAGAAACCATGACCGAGAAAGAACGCCTGCAACAGCAGCACAATCATGAGCAACCCTGGCTGCAATGGGGATCCTACCTCAGTGAGCGCCAGTGGGGTACGGTGCGCGAAGACTACAGCGAGGGCGGCGACTCGTGGAGCTCGTTTTCGCACGAAGACGCGCCCGCCCGCACCTACCGCTGGGG